>JAJYGU010000225.1 GCA_021784975.1 Planctomycetota bacterium | reverse complement strand
GGAAGTCGCTCGCAGGCGCACAGTCCAGGCCGATGTGCGCCTGGACGACCGCGGCCGGAAGATCGAAGAGGGCGATGAAGATTTCGGCGAGAACGTGATTATTGTGGAAAACGAGGGGGGCGGAGGACCAGCATTAGAAACCACAGATGGACACGGATAAACACCGATGATATCGGACGCGGAACGGTTGAACGAAGTCACGAAGCGGATCATTGGATGTGCGTATAGTGTAAGCAATGCATTGGGCGCGGGGTTTCTGGAAAAGGTTTACGAGAATGCGCTGGCCCACGAACTCAGAAAGGCGGGTGTCTTTGTTCAGCAACAACAACCGATTCAGGTCCATGACGACGGAGTGGTCGTCGGAGATTACGTGGCGGATTTGATAGTCGAGAACGCGATCCTTATAGAGCTCAAGGCGATCAAGGGTTTTGATGATGTGCATTTTGCCCAATGCATCAACTATCTCAAAGCGACGGGCATGCAGATTTGCCTGTTGATCAACTTTGGCCAACCCAAGATAGAAATCAAACGATTTGTGAACTGACCCGGCAAATCATTCGTGTGTCCGCGTTCATCTGCGTTCATCTGTGGTTCCCCTTCCTCTTCTCGCTTTGCTTTGGTCTCTCATGGCAACGAAACTAAATACCCGTGACGCAAAAACCCGCAAGCGGCTGGTCGAATTGGCCGACGCGGTGGCGGCGGCCGCCGAGCGGGGCCGCGATCCGCACGTCGATATCCCGGCCCGCACCCTCTCCAACGTCCGCTACAACAAGACCAAGCGGTTCATCGAGATGGGCCGCAACACCAACCGCCGCCAACTGTTCAACCTCTCCCAGGCCAAGACCTTCATGCAGACCATGTTGGTGGCCCAAGGCGTCTCCGAACTCATCGCCGAACAGAAAACGCTCAGCATCCGTGGTCTCTTCTATCGTTTGAAGCACGACGTGAAGGGAACCAAGGAGCCAACCTTCGAGGACCAGGCCGAGTGCGACCCGGTGATCGAGGACGTGGAAGTGCTGTTGAACAGCCTCCGCGAGGAATTGCACGTCTTCGCCGACCTCCGCGGCGGCATGGTGGGCAACCTCGTACTGGTCGATAGCGGCGACGAGATCGACTGTTCGCGATTGGGTTCGGGTGGTTATGCCATGCCGTCCATCGTCGAGCCGGAGGTGATCCAGTTCCGAAAATGCGACGCCGAGTTTGTCTTGCACGTCGAAAAAGGCACCGTCTGGCAGCGGTTCAACGAGGACAAGTTCTGGAGAAAGAACAACTGCATCTTGACCCACGGCGGCGGTCAGCCGCCGCGGGGCGTCCGCCGCATGCTCTACCGCCTGCACAACGAGCTGAAGCTGCCCGTCTATTGCCTCTTGGATAACGATCCCTGGGGATACTACATCTACAGCGTCATCAAGCAGGGCTCGATCAACTTAGCCTTCGAGTCACAGCGGATGGCCATCCCCGACGCCCGCTTCCTGGGCATCCGCTCGATCGACTTCGAGCGCTGCGGGCTGTCGGATAGCGTCAAGATCGCCCTAAGCGACACTGACCGCAAGCGGGCCAAGCAGATCGCCGGCTATCCCTGGTTTGCCCACAAGGCGGCTTGGCAAAAAGAGATCAAGCGGCTGTTGGACAACGGCTTCAAACTCGAAGTCGAGGCCCTCATCAGCCGCGACATCAGCTACGTCACCGAGCAGTACACCCCTGAGCGGCTGAAGGCGAAAGATTGGCTGGACTAACCGGTTTGGCTTGCCACCGGGCAGGGGGGCATGTACAATGACCCGTCTTTCACCATTCCTATCACTCGTCGGCGGGCCTGCATGACCGACCGCGTTACCCACGTTGCCATCCTCGGGTCCACCGGGAGCATCGGCTGTAGCACGCTGGAAGTGATCGCGGCCTCCGAGGGCAGACTTCGCGCGGTCGGACTCTCCGCCCATCGCAACACCCAGCTTCTGCTGCGCCAGTCCCAGGCCATGCGGCCAAGCCGCATTGTAGTCACCGACCCGGCCGCCGCCGCTAATCAAGATTGGTCGCCGCTGCCGGGCGAGACCGAGTTGCTTACTGGTTCCGAGGCGGTCGCAGCGCTAGTCCGCGATCCCGAGGTGGAAATTGTGGTATCGGCCGTCGTCGGGAGCGCCGGGCTGCAAGGCACCTGGGCCGCCTTGGAGGCGAGCAAGACGGTTGCCCTGGCAAACAAGGAAAGCCTGGTGGTCGGCGGTCCACTGGTCACCCAGCTTGCCCGCCAACGGCGTGCCGCTATCCTGCCGGTCGACAGCGAACACAGCGCCGTCTTTCAGGCATTGCAGGCCGGACGGCGGGACGAGGTCCGCCGGGTGATTCTGACGGCCAGCGGGGGGCCCTTCCGCACCTATTCAATCGAGCAACTGGGTCAGGTGACGGTGGCCGAGGCCCTAGCCCACCCCACCTGGGATATGGGGCCGAAAGTCACCGTGGATTCGGCCACCCTGATGAACAAGGCCCTGGAGATCATCGAAGCCCGCTGGCTGTTCGACCTCACGGCCGATCAGATCAGCGTCGTCATCCACCCTCAATCCGTGGTACATTCCATGGTAGAGTACAAGGATGGCTCGGTGGTTGCGCAAATGAGCCCGCCCGACATGAGGCTGCCGATCCAGTATGCCTTGACTTGGCCTGAGCGCCGCAACGGCGTGGCCGCCAAGTTCGATTGGAGCCGAGGGATGCATTTGCAGTTCGAGCCACCCGACCTGGAACGCTTCGACGCCCTTAAATTGGGCCTCGAGGCCGCCGCTGCCGGGGGAACCGCGGGAGCGGTCCTCAACGGCGCCAACGAGGCCGCCGTGGCTGCCTTCCTGGGCGGCCGATTGGCCTTCCCTGAAATCGTTCCGGCATGTCGCCGGGTCTTGGAAAATCATGAGTTTGACCCCAACCCTAGCCTGGCGCAGGTGCTCGAAGCCGACCGTTGGGCCCGGCAGGAGGTATCGCATTGGGTGTACACTTAGTTGCAGTAGCCTGGCACGCTGACACGCTGTTGGCGTATTGGGACTGGACCTTGACCATCCTGGAAGTCGCCATCGCCCTGGGCCTGGTGATTTTTGTCCACGAATTGGGCCACTTCGCCGTCGCCAAGCTCTGCGGCGTCAAGTGCGAGAAATTCTACCTCGGCTTCGACATCGCCGGGCTGCGGTTCTGGCGGCATCGCTGGGGCGAGACCGAATACGGCATCGGCATCCTGCCGCTGGGCGGATATGTCAAGATGCTCGGCCAGGAAGACAACCCGGCGCGGTTGAAGGAGGAGATCGACCGGGCCAAGGCCAACGCTGCCAACGGCGCGGTCGATGCCACCGACAACATCAAGGCCGAACAGGCCCTCTACGACCCGCGCAGCTTCCTGGCCCAGAGCGTCCCCAAGCGGATGGCCATCATCTCGGCCGGCGTCCTCATGAATCTCATTTTCGCCTTCGTCGTCGCGGTCGTCGCCTACCGCATCGGCGTGCGTCAGCTCGCCGCCGGCGTGGGCGAGATTGTCCCCGGCCTCGCCGCCTGGCAGTCGAACCTCCAGGTGGGCGACACGATCCTGAAAATCGCCGGCCATAAAGTGCGGCGCTTCCAGGACGTGCTGGAAGCCGTGTCCCTCGGCGACGTCAAAGACGGCTTTCCGATCGTCGTCGAGCGGCCGGGCGCGAAGAAGCCCTTCTCCATTACCGTAACGCCCGAAAGTACCGGCTTGCTTCCGCGCATCGGCATCACCAACCCGCTCTCCACCAGACTGGTCAAAAACGGCTTCGTCGCCCTCCCTGGCTCGGCAGCCGCACAGGCCGAGCCGCCCTTCGAACATGGTGATCGCATCGTCGAAATTGAGGGCCGTCCGATCGACAACTACGGCCAAATCAATGCCTGCTTTGCCCGGCATCCGGACCGGACGTTGCGGGTGAGGGTCGAACGCTTCGGCAAATTGTCCGGCGGCGGCAAAGCCCTCGTCCCCACGCCCATCACCATTCAACTCCCGCCCGATCCGATGCACGACTTGGGGCTGGTGATGGAAATGGGCCCGATCAGCGCCGTTCAAGAGGACTCGCCTGCGGCCGCGGCCGGCCTTCAGCCAGGCGATGTGATCCGCGCCATTGACGGACAGCCCGCGGGCGATCCCCTCACGCTTCCTTACCGGCTCCGTTCGCGCGTCGGCCAGACGGTTACGCTGACCGTCGGTCGCCAAGCTGAAAAAGAGCCCCGCCAACTGCAAGTGACCCTGCGGGGCGTCGACGGTTATACCACCCCCCTCGCCGAAGACAGCCCGGTGGCTGTGCCGGAGTTGGGAGTTTGCTATCACGTCCTTAACCGGGTCGCCGCCGCCCAGCCCGGCAGTCCCGCCGCCAAAGCCGGCTTGGCGGCCGGCGATGAACTGACCAGCGCCGCGATCCTCCCCCCCGACACGGAAGCCTATCGGAAACTCAAGGTCGACCAGCCAAAGATTGCACTCGCGTTCAACGCCTCGCACCGCAATTGGTGGTCGCTCATGTTCGCCCTCCAGGCGACCGTGCCCGGAACTACGGTGAAGCTCGACTGGCGCCGCCCGGGCAGCACGACCGAGCGCCAGGCCGTGCTCACGCCTGAGGTCGCCAAGCATTGGTTCGATCCCCGCCGCGGCCTCTACTTCGAACCGGTCTATGTGTTCCTCACTGCCCAGACCTGGCCTGAAGCTATTGCCGAAGGCGGTCGCGAAACCCTCAATCAAGCGCTGGTGGTGTATCGCACCCTGCGGAAACTCGGCTCCCAGGTCTCCTTGAGAGCCCTCGGGGGACCTGTATCCATCTTCGTTGCCGCCAAAATGGCCGCCCAAAAAGGCCTGACCAATCTCCTCCTCTTCCTCACCTTCCTCAGCGCTAATCTGGCCGTGTTGAACTTTCTGCCCATCCCGCTCTTGGACGGCGGGCTGATGGTCTTCTTGCTTTGGGAAGCCGTCCGCGGCAAGCCGGCCAACGAACGGGTGCAGGTGGTGCTGACTTATTTGGGCCTGGCGTTCATCATCGTCCTGACGCTTTGGGTCTGCGGCCTGGATTTCGGCCTGATCCCGCGGCGGTGACGCCGAAGTTTTTCGCCGCACAGGCTGTCCCGAGAACGGTAAGCCGCCCCTTCTTATCGCGAAAGCGCGAAAGGGCGAAGGCGCGAAAGTGAGACCGGTTGGCGATGGGCAACCCTTCCGATTCTTGATGAGCATGTTTCTCGTTGGACATGGTACCTGCCTTCGTTTAGGGGCCGAGTCACGATAACTTGACGACATTTTGGAGCGCAGGCGTCTCGCCCGCCACGCGGGCTGCGGGCGGAACGCCCGCGCTCCGTGGGGAGCATTCACACGTCATTTTGACGCGGTGCTTTAGCGATGGGACCGTGTCCCGGCGGTCAGGAAGATCCGCCCGTCGAGCGGCGGCACCTTGAATGTGGTGGCTGTCTCGCCGCTGCTGGCATCCTCGACCGGCTTATCGAACTTCGCGTAAACCTCAGCCCCGGTGCCATTGACGATCACGGTGCCCCCGTCGAACTGACGCCGCCAGGTTCCGTCGCGGGCCTTGGCGGCGGGGTCCTTCGGGTAACCGAGCTTCGAGTCGTATTCGGGATACCACCAGTGCTGGCCGCGGTGTGGCCCGAGGTCGTATCCGTAATATCCATCGCCCATCAAGGTGGCGCAGAGGCCGAACCGCATGGCCCGCACGTTGGCGCGGACCTTCGCCTGCTCGGCCGCTTGCTGCCCATGGCTGAGGGCCAGGTACTTGCGGATATTCAGGTCCGAGCCGCCGTTGACCACCCCAATCACCACCGGTTGACGGGAATTGGCGATTGTCTTCTGGTAGCCGGCCAGGAACCGGTCCAGCGAAAGGTAACCGCGGCGAACTCGGCCAATCTGATCTTCCGCCAGGACTCCGTGGAGCAAGTTGGCCGGGACCCAGTTGGGGAAGGACCAGGTGTTGGCCATAACGATCACTTTGCCGCCGCGGAGACTAGCCACCCGTTGGATGACGGACTTCTCTGCCGCCCGCCACTTGGCATCCCGGCTCGCGGAAGCGTCCCGCTTGCCGTCACCATCCAAGTCGATATCGCCGGGATGGGCATGGTTCAAGTAGCCGATGGTCTGATCGTAGCCGTCGAAGAAGATCCCGTCGAACCGGCGGGGATCGGCCAGCAGCTTTTCGCACTCCTTCACCAGATAGTCCTGCACCGCCGGCAAGAGGAGGTTGAGCACACGGGTGCCTGGCCAGAACTCGAAGGTGCGGCCTTCCGCGTCTCTGGCCCACCACGCCTCGGGCACGTCGCGGTCGGTAGCGTCGGCCTCGCGGAGGATCACATAAGGGAGAATCAGAATGTGCGGGTTCAATTGCCGCACACGGGCAATCTCGGCGGCCGCGCCGGCATCCACCCCGCCGCACAGCAGATCGTACCGGGCCACCCGTTTAATGTCCGCCTGCGATGCACCCTGGTGCAGTCCGGCGGCATAGCAGTTAAGGATCCGCGGAAAGGGCGGGCCGGCCCGGCTGCCCTTTGGAAGCGTATCCTCCGCCAACGAACAGCCCACCGCGGCGGCAAGGACTAGTAAACACCCAACCATTAATAGAGTACGGCGCATCGGCATAGACCCTCCCATTTCAAGTCTATCGGTCATGCACGCCTCGTGCATGACGATATGGCTGCTCCCTGATCTACCGCAACAGTACCCTGAATCTCGCTTGCTCGAAGTGATGATCGGTGGTCAGCGCTTCGCGCAGCCCTTCCTGCCGCGGCACTATGAACGCGCGGCAGAGATTCTCGCAGGCGTCGTTCACGATCGGTTTGCAAATAGAAATCGGAGCACTCCTCGCACAACCAGACGATCGTGTCAGGTACAGAGTACCTGACCTACTTTTTTCAAGGCCGATACAGCCGTTTCATGTAGATCGGGCTCTCTTTCGCTTTCGGGTTAATGACCACTTGCGGCTCGGACCAGAGCGTCTCGGCGAGGTCTCGGGCGGCGGCCGCGTCCGGCAAGCTCTTCCGCCATACGAGGTCGAATTGGAACTTCATAACCCCATGGCTGTCGGCCACGAAGTTCGTATACCACATGTTGTTAAACAGCATGGCCAAGATGCGATGGGGGTTGTCCGGCTCGCCGGTCGTGCGATGGGCTAAGACGTTATGCTGGCCGAAGGTGACCAACGGCGCATCGCGGCTCACCCAGAGCCAATGGCCGGAGGGGGTCGCGTAATCGGCCCAGCCGTCGATGGCAAAATAGTCGCGGCAGGTGCCCGGCAACTGATCGCGGTAGGGCACAAACGGCGCGCCGCCGTTGGTCAACTGGGGGAGCGCTGCTTCACACGGAACTGAAAACTCCGCGAAGAAGACCTCGGGCGTCGGCGACGAGGTGCGATCGAATCGCAGGGTCAGCCTTGCCCGCGGCTCGTGGTTCCAGATCTCCAACTGGCGGACGATCCAGCGGCAGCGGGGGTGGCGCAAGGTCTGCGTGTAGAGCGTCGTATGGGCGTTAATTTCAACCGTCGCCTTGCCCTGCGGCGCCGCCGTGGTGACATCGAGCTCGGTTTGCCGATACTTGGCGGTTTCCGCGGCGTCGTTGTGGATCCAGATGTCGTGGGCCTGCCAACGCGGGGCGAAACTGCGCGGGCGAACGATGGTCACATCCCCAATGCCGGGCAGGAAGAGCGGCTTGGACATCCCCGGCCAGGTGGCCCCGGTGGGCCAGCCGTTTTCATCGAGAGAGACACTTGGTTTGGCAGTCGCTGCCGTTTCCCCCTCCGCCAAGGGGACAGTCCCATTTTTGTATGACGAAAATTGGGACACTCCCCGACCCGTTCGTACGCCGACCGCTTCGGTGAGCAATTTGAGCCGCCGTACTTGGCCGGCTTGCAGCCCCTCCGCCCAGAAACGCACCAGTTGGCCGGGGGCGTTGTCGGGAAAGGTGGCGGCCCGGTCTTGCGGCGTCAATTCCTGCGGACCGGCCGGCTTCGTAAAGGGCCGCAAGCCGCTAAGGAACTCCAGCGGCGTGCGGACGCCCGACTGGGGATCTTCCACAGACTTGTAATCCTCGCGGAGGCAGGTGGCCGGCATCGTCACCCAGCCGCTCCAAGGCATTCGGGCGGTGTTGGCCAGATAAAGCCCCGCCGGTTTGTCGGCCAACCGCGTCCGCACGCGCTGGGACAGCAGCAGCCGCGCCAAGGCCACCGGCCGATAGGCCAACCGCGACTTTTCATTGTACTGCCCGAGCGTTTCCAAATCGTCGGGCAGGGCCACGCTATTGGCGGCGCCCCAAGTGTGTTCGTCAAACAGGCACAGATCGCGGTAGATGGCGTCGAGGGCCTTTTGCACGCGGGTGTGGGCCGGTCCCCACATCGGCGACGCGGCGGCCGCCGCCAGCCGCTTGGCCAGCCGGCTGGCCGCAAGCTCGTGCGGCCCCGAGGCCACCCCGTTGGCCCACCAATCCGGCCACTCACCCTCATAGGTGGGAATGTCCTGGCCGATCTCCTCAGCCAACCGCTGCATGGCCACCGAAAGGGTCGTCAACCGCAGCGTGGGCTTCAGTCCCAACCGGTCCCACTCGGCCACGAACTCCGCCACCGGCGGAAAAGGCGGATCGTTGTCCATCCGCCATTCGTTGGTCATCGAAATCAGCAAGGTCGGGTGGCGATAGCCGTGTGACTCCACCGACCGCAGCCGCTCGACCAGATGGCGATGGGCCTTGCGGACCGAGGCTTCGTCACTGGCCAGAATCTCGCCCGGCCGCGGCGGGCGATAGCGGGTGTCGGTGGCCATCGGCACCGGCCCCCGCCGCCAGCTTTCGGGCTCGAAGAACGAGACCCCAGTAGGATAGGGAAATCCGATCCAGACGAACAGCTTCCGGCCGTCGGGCATTTTCCACCAAAAGGCGGCCGGCGGCGGCTGGGGCGGGCCGCCGTTATCGGGGTTGATGCCGGTGAACAAGTAATGGATGCCCCGGTCCAGGAGCGCCATGGCCCCGGAGCGCGGAAAGCCGTTCACGTCGTCTTGAACCGCCGCCTTGGGCTTCACCCGCTGCCAGAGTTCCTCGGGCAGCCAGTGCAGCATCGTCCGCCACTCTTGCCGGTCGAGCGTCGGCGTTTGGTTCAAGGGCAGGGCGGTGACCTCCAGTTGACCGGCCTCGACCGCCTGCAAGAACTGCGCTCGCCGCTGGGCCGAGGCTGCCCGCCACCAGTCGTCCACCGGCACGGTGGTCTCGGCGGTCCAATAGAACCTTTGCCGCGGCGGCTTATCCATCGTCGCCAGGGCGGCGTCCAAGGCGATGTCCAGATACCGGCGATACAACTCGCGGCAGATGACCGGATGATCGGTGAACCCGAAATCCGTGTGCGACAAATGGACCAGGTCGATCTGTTGGATCGCCTTCAGCGGCGCCGGCTCGGCGGCGGGCGGCTGAGCGCGAAGGTGTGTCCCGAAAACCAGCACGACCGTGGCGCAAATGATCGTTGGCCGCATAGGCTGTCTCCAAGAAAATGGATCTGAAGCGTCATTGTCCACAATCACGACGGCTGCATTCTATTGCGCCGTTGGCCGGTTGGCGAGCCACCATCCGGTAGCCAAAGGGGACAGTCCCATTTTTGTAGCCTCCTGCCACAAAAATCGGGATAGTCCCCGTGAATGGCCACGTGTTTGGCATGCCCACCACCAGGCGATATAATCAAGCCCAAGTGAACGAAGCCCTTTAACACTCTGCTCACATTTGGAGATTTGCCATGAAAGTCGAGCGTCCGCGTCTCATCCCGCGGTCCTACAGCTTTAG
>JAJYGU010000090.1 GCA_021784975.1 Planctomycetota bacterium | reverse complement strand
GCCTTTTCCTCGGCTTGGCACCCAGCTTGCATCGACCCTGGAAACACTCAATGGGCCCTCGATCCTCGAACTGAGAGTGACTCGCATGGCATTCGCACCAACAACCACCTCGCCTGTTTCGATCCGGCAAATTACTTCGCTGCTGGCCGCTCATTGGAAGTGGTGGCTCGTGCCGGCTGCGGTGGTGGCCGTCGCGGTGGGCATATATGCGGTAACCTTTCCAGACACCTGGGAGGCCTCGCAGGCCCTGATTACCCGCAACGAAGCGTCGAATGCGGACAAGAAGCCAGGCAAGTTCAGCGATCCCGAGGAAATGAAGACCGCCCAGGAAACGATCCTTGAGATGGTGAAGAGCCGAGGCGTGTTGGAGGCCGCCTTGCGTCAGGTCGGTGCGCCGAGCGGGTATTCGAAGCCCGAGGCCTGGCCCACCGGTCGCGACCTGATTGCCGTCCGCAAGGGTGTCACGCTGGTGCCGCCGAAGGGTGCTGAGTTCGGCAAGACCGAAGTCTTCTATTTGAATGTCCAGGCGGAAACTCGCCAACGGGCCGTTGCCCTGAACGAAGCGGTCTACCGACAATTACAGATCCAGTTGAAGGCCCTCCGCGATGCCAAGGCCCACAGCATGATCGGCGAACTCTTGAAGACGGTGCAGATTGCCCGAGCCGATCTGGATGCGGCCACCACGGCGATGGCGGCCACCGAGAAGCATTTCGGCAGCGATTTGGCCGAGCTGCGCTCGATGCAAGAGATGGCCAACAGCGACAGCGCCCTGCGCCGCAGCGCCGAAGAAATCCGCGGCCAGCTCCGGGCCAACACCGCCAGCGAGAAGTCGAATCGCGAGCTGTTGGCGATCCTGCGGACCGCCGAGAATGATCCCGGCAAGTTGATCGCCACTCCGAACCAACTGCTGGATTCTCAGCCCGCCCTGCGGCGCCTGAAAGAGGGGCTGATCGACGCCCAGCTCCGCACCTCCAGCTTGCTGGGGACGATGTCCGACAACCATCCCCGCGTCAAGGCCGCCCATCAGACCGAAGACGAGATCGGCCGGCGTCTGCACCGCGAGCTGACTCTGGCCATCGGCGGCCTGAACGTCGATCTGCGGCTGAACGCCGAACGCGACGCCCTGCTGCACGAGCAACTGGCCAACACATTGGCTCGCCTCGACCGCCTGGCAGCCGGCCGGGCCGCCTATGCCAACCAAGTGGCCGAAGTCAAAAATCGGGCTGCCATCCTGGAACGCTCCGAGCAGAACCTGGCCGAAGCCCGCGATTGCGAGGCCAGCGCCCGGGCCGCCAGCCTCATCAGCCGGATCGATGCTCCCGACGCCGGCATCCGCCCGCTGGGCCCGCCGCGGATCGTGATTGCCCTTTCGGGCATTCTCGGCGGCCTGCTGGCCGGGTTCGGATGCGTGTTCCTCGGCGTGCCGGTGGCAACGGGCGATAAAGTGCCGCCTCGCCGGACCAACGGCCAGGCCGCCGCCTTGCCGAGGGAGGAGTGTTGGTCGGCCCCCGTGGCGAGCTACGACGGGTTCAGCGACCGCCCAAGGCAGCCCCATCCGATCTGCAACGGCCGGCTCACCTTGAAGCAGGCCCTACAGAAGCTCGTCGACGGCCGCCTGGTCCGCCGAGCCCGCTGATTCGGAGCGTACGTGTGTTCTGGCGCGGCTGGCAGCTTCGCGCTGTTCTGGTAAGGGTATATACTATTCCCCGGCGAAAATGCTCCTTGCGGCGAATAGTCCATTTTCGCCCGCCAAGAGTGTATTCTTCTCTTGTTAACGGTGCGATCCCGGATCGGCTACTCGAATATGAGTTCATCGCCAGCATCTCCTCCATCTCCTCTCCCAAGCCGCGACGATCTGGCCAGCCGCTATCTGGACCAGCTTCCTTTCGAGCCGTATCGGGTGCAGGAAGAAGCGCTGTTGGCCTGGTTCTCGGCGGAGCAAGGCGTCTTGGTGTGTGCGCCAACCGGGACGGGCAAGACGGTGATCGCCGAGGCGGCCCTGTTCGAGGCCCTGCACAGCGGCAAGACGGCCTACTACACCACTCCACTGATCGCCTTAACGGAGCAGAAGTTCCGCGAGATGCAGACCTTGGCCGTCAAGTGGGGCTTCCAGCCGGCCGATGTGGGCTTGGTGACCGGCAACCGCCGCGAAAATCCCGATGCCCGCGTGCTGGTGGTGGTGGCCGAGATCCTCTTGAACCGTCTGCTGCACACGGCCGCCTTCGATTTCCGCCAGGTCGGCGCGGTGGTGATGGACGAATTCCATAGCTTCGCCGATCCCGAGCGCGGCATGGTATGGGAACTGGCGCTGGGGCTGCTGCCGGCGCATGTGCGCACCTTGCTGCTCTCGGCCACGGTGGGCAACGCGGTCGATTTTCTGCACTGGCTGCGCCAGGCCCACCAGCGGCGACTGGAACTGGTCACCGGCGATGAGCGGAAGGTCCCGCTGCGGTTCCATTGGGTGGGCGACACGCTGCTGACCGAGCACATCGAGGAGATGGCGAAAGGCGAGGACGAGGTCCGCCGCACGCCCGCCTTGATCTTCTGCTTCAACCGCGAGGAATGTTGGACGGTGGCCGAGCAACTCAAGGGCAAAGGCATCCTGACGAGCGGCCAGCAGGCCCGGCTGAGCAAGGCCCTGGACGATTACGATTGGTCCGAAGGCGCCGGCCCGAAACTCAAACAGCTCCTGGTGCGGGGCGTGGGGGTGCACCACGCCGGCGTGTTGCCCAAGTATCGCCGCATCGTCGAGGAACTGTTTCAAAGGAAACTCCTTTCGGTGGCCGTCTGCACGGAGACGCTTTCCTCGGGCATCAATCTGCCGGCGCGGTCGGTGGTGGTGCCGAGCATTATGAAAGGGCCGCCCGAGAAGAAGAAACTGCTCGATCCCAGCACGGCCCACCAGATTTTCGGCCGGGCGGGCCGCCCGCAATTCGACAAGGAAGGCCACGTGTTCGTGCTGGCGCACGAAGACGACGTGAAGATCGCCCGCTGGCGCGAGAAGTACGATCAGATTCCCGAGGATACCAAGGACCCCGGTCTGCTGAAGGCCAAGAAGGCGCTCAAGAAGAAGATGCCTACCCGCCGGGCCAACGAGCAGTATTGGAACGAGGCCCAGTTCAACAAGTTGTGCCAGGCCCCGCCGGGCAAGCTTTACAGCCGCGGACCGTTGCCGTGGCGGCTGCTGGCCTACATGCTCGACGCCTCGCCCGAGGTCGATCGGATTCGCCGGCTGGTGGGCAAGCGGCTCATGGAACCCGGCCGGATCGAGGCCGGGCAGCGCGAACTCGACCAGATGCTGATGACACTCTGGCGGGCGGGCTACGTCACCCTCGAACCGGAGCCGCCGAAGAAAGAGGAGGTCGAAGCAGCCGCCGCAGCCGCCGAGGCCGCAAAGTCAAAGACACAACCGCGGCTGGAGTTCTCCTTCGGCTTCGCGGAGAAGGCCAAACAAGTCGAGCCCGAGCCGTACCAGCCGATGTTGGCCCGGCCCACGGAAGACCTCGCCAAGCTGTTACTGTTTCGCGGCATCCACCCGCTCTACGCCGTGTTCCTGGTGAATCAATTGGGCGTGGCCGACCGCAACGAGCGGATTCAGGCGATGGAAAGCGTGCTGGAGCTGCCGCGATCGGTGGCCCATTTCGTGCGGGTGCCCAAGCAGAGCGAATTGCCGCCCGGCCCGCTGGCCACTTTGAGGCTTGACGCCCACCTGCTGCAACTGGGCCTGGCCACGCCGGAAGAGCTATCGGCCACGGCCAAGGAAGAGGCCGAGGAAGAGCGCGGTCATCGCCGCGTGTTCGAGGAAGACCGGGTGTGGGTGCTTGCCCTGGCCGACAAGCTGCGGCGGTTATTCGACTACGATTTTCCGGGGGTCCGCGACCTGCGGGTCTCTCCGGTGTGGGCCGCCGGAGAGCTGCTGGAGTTTGGCGGAGATTTCAACAAGTATATCACCAGCAAGAGCCTGCAGAAGCAGGAAGGGGTCATCTTCCGCCACGCCTTGCGAATGATTCTTCTGGTGGGCGAGTTCCTGCAACTCTGCCCGGCCGACACCAGCCAGGAAGATTGGCGCGGCGACCTGGGCGACGTGGCCGCCCGGCTCACCGAAAGCTGCCGCCGCGTCGATCCCAGCAGCACGGACAAGGCGCTGGAAGAAGTGGAACAGGAGGCGACGGTCGAGTAAAGTCCTTCCCGCCTTCGCCCGTTTGTGGTACACATACCCCTATGGATACTCACGACCCCTACGCGCCGCCGCCGCTGCGGCGTGCGCTGCTGTGGCTGACCTTTGCCCTGTTCATGTTGGCCGTGGGGGTGCTCTGGCAGTACCGGCCGTGGCAGAGTGACGGAGTGGACGTGCACGCCGAACCGCGTCCGGTCTCGCCGCGCGGCAGCCTGATGGAGATCGAAAAGGCGACCATCGCTACCTTCCGCGAGGCATCTCCCTCGGTGGTCCACATTACCACCAGTTCCCTGGAACGCGATTTCTTTAGCCTCAACGTGTTTGAGATTCCGCAGGGATCGGGCTCGGGGTTCGTTTGGGATCGCCAGGGGCACATCGTCACCAACTGTCACGTGATCGAGGGGGCCGACATGGCGGAGGTGGTTCTGGCCAACAACCCGACCCGCTACAAGGCCCGCGTGGTCGGCGCCTATCCCGATAAGGACCTGGCGGTCCTCTATATCGACGCCCCCAAAGACCAACTTCGCCCCATTCCCATCGGCACCTCCGCCAATCTTCAGGTCGGTCAGACCGTGTATGCCATTGGGAACCCCTTCGGGCTGGACCACAGCCTGACGTCCGGCCTGATTAGCGCCTTGGGCCGGGAGATCGAGTCCGCCAACGGCCGAACCATCAAGGACGTGATTCAGACCGACGCCGCCATCAACCCCGGCAATTCCGGCGGTCCCTTGTTGGATAGCGCGGGACGACTGATCGGCGTCAATACGGCCATCGCCAGCTCGTCGGGGACCTTTCTAGGGGTGGGCTTCGCCATTCCGGTGGATGAGGTGAACCGAGTGGTGCCGCAACTGATTCAGCAAGGCAAGGTGATTCAGCCCGGACTCGGAATCGAGGTGGCCCCCGATCGGATCACTCGCAACTTCGGGCTGCGGGGCGTACTGGTCATGAAGATCCAGCCTGGCAGCCCCGCCGAGAAGGCCGGTCTGCGGGAAACGCAATATCATAATGGCCGCTTCCGGCAACTCGGCGACGTCATTCTTGCCGTCAACGCCAAACCGGTCAGGACCGTGCGGGAACTGCAGGCGGCCGTCGATGACTTCCACCTGGGCGACACGATCAGGCTCACCGTGCTCCGCGACGGGGCCCAGATCGAAGTCAAAGTGACCGTGACCAACGAAAGTTAAGGCTTAGCGGCCGTCCAAAAACAAGTTGGGGACTGTCCCAATTTTCGTCCGACGAAAATGGGACTGTCCCCTTGGCGAAAGTGGAAGTTGTTGCTGGACGGCCGCTTACTGGGCGGTGGCCACCACGGCATAGGCCGCTAACTCTGAAGCCCCCTGGCCGGCGTCGGTCACGATCTTGATGTTCTTGGTCACTTTGCCCAAGTCGGAGCCGGCCACGAAGGTCACCGGGATCAAATGCAGATCCTTGGGCGTCTTGGCGCCTGCGGTGTCGAACTCAAACGACTTGTCGCCGCACGAAATCGACAGCACGCGGAAGGGCTTCTTGCCTTTGATGACCAATTGCTTGGTCACCTTCTGACCCGGCTGCACCACCCCCATGAACAGCGAGGCGGGGCTGACCGTGATGGTGGAAACCACCTGACCCTCGACCAGCACGGGCACTTGCGGGTTGCTCGCATCGTTGGTAACCAACACCAGGTGATCGTTGAGATAACCGGCCGGCGTGCTGGCATTGACGCGAACCACCAACTGGTAGGAAACCTGACCGTACGAGCGGCTGGTCTCGACGGCCTTGGCGGAAATGTGCGGGTTGGAGCTGTTGACTTGAAGGATCTGCCAATCGTTTTGGCCCGCGTGGGTTACGGTAACCTTTTGATCGTAAGCGGTCCCTTGGTCAACGGAGGGAAATTGAACGCTGCCTGGCTCGACGGTGGTGTCGGTGCGAATATCGCCCTTGACCTGCAATTGGACCTGGGCATAGTAAGGCTTGTCGATGGTCACGGTGAGGGTCGCCCCGTGCGGGCCTTGGAAGGTGTCGGTGTTGAAATGCGCCACGATGGCCCCGCTTTCGTAGGTCTTCACCAAGGGGTTCTCGATCCGCACGCTCGTGCAGCCGCAACTGGGGACTGCACTGGCGATGTGGACGTCTTCCAGATAGAGGTTCTCGAACACGAACCGGTATTCCGACTTGGCGTCCTTGGCCACCTTGCCGAAATCATGCTCGTAAGTCTTGAACATCTTGCGGGCCCACTCCTGCCCGAAGCACGGCCAAGCGACCAAACAGCCCAATACCAACCACGACAATCCCAATTTCCGTAACATGTCAAACTCCTAAACCTCATGGGGGCAATAACTACCGCCAAAATCTAGGTTCAAATCCGAAATATGTCAACTTCGTTCTTGTCCCCGCGGAAACTTGCCCGTTTCCGTCATTATCGGCGGCTGGCCGGGTCCGTCCAGCCGGCCGGGAACCTGCCCGGCCATCGACGCACGGTCGGTCCAAATCCGGGCTCCCGATCGAACGCCTTGCCGGAGTCAGATCCGATGCTGCAACCTATTGCCAGTCAATATGTTACAACGGCAGCTTCCACGCCAAACATCGCCCGAACCTCGCAGCCTCCCGGCACCAACGGGTCGCCCAATCGTCAACGATTCGACCTCTTGCCGACGATCAGACACACGACGGTCGGGAAAGCTCGCTGCGGAAACAAAAAAACCGGAAGTTTGTCGTGGCCAACCGCATTGCCAAACCGGCACAATCTCCGTTACGATAGGGGATTACGCGCTAGTGCCTGGAACCGTCCATGTTTGAATCGTTGCAGGAAAATCTGAGCTCGGCGCTGAAGGCCTTGCGGGGGCGGGGCCGGCTCACCGAATCGAATATGCGCGACGGCCTGCGGCTGGTGCAGCGGGCGTTGTTGGAGGCCGACGTCAGCTTGCCGGTGGTCAAGGATTTCATGACCCGGCTCACCGAGCAGGCCATTGGGGCGGCGGTCCTCAAAGCGCTCGACCCCACCAAGCAACTGGTCTACATCGTCTATCAGGAACTGGTCAACCTGATGGGGCCGGTGGACCATTCGCTTCACCTCCGCGGCGAAGTTTCGGTGCTGATGCTGTGCGGGCTGCAAGGTTCCGGCAAGACCACTACCTGCGGCAAGCTCGGCCACTCGCTGCTTCAACGAGGCAAGAAGCCGATGCTGGTGGCCGCCGACCTGCAACGCCCCGCTGCCATCCAGCAGTTGCAGGTGTTGGGCCAGCAACTCGGCCTGCCGGTCTACGCCGATCTCAGCGCCAAGGACCCGGTGGCCCTGTGCCAGGCCGCCGTTCGCGAAGCGAAGGCCTCCGGCACCGACATCGCCATTCTCGACACCGCCGGCCGGCTGCACATCGACACCGAGTTGATGGACCAGCTTTCGCTGATCGACCGCCGCATCGGGCCGGACCAGGTTTACCTGGTGGTCGACGCCATGACCGGCCAGGATGCGGTCAACAGCGCCAAGGCCTTTAACGAGGCATTGGAGCTGGACGGGGTCATTATGACCAAGCTCGACGGCGACGCCCGCGGCGGGGCGGCCCTCTCGGTCAAGGCGGTCACCGGAGTGCCCATTAAGTTCATCGGCACCGGCGAGCACCTTGACGCTTTGGAGGAGTTCCACCCGGACCGCATGGCCGGCCGCATCCTCGGCATGGGCGACGTGCTCACCCTGGTCGAACAGGCCCAGCAGAAGTTCGACCGCGAGGAGATGGAGAAGCAGGAGGCCCGCCTCCGCAAGGGCGAGTTTACCCTCGACGACTTTAAAAAGACGCTTGGCCAGGCGAAAAAGCTGGGGCCGTTGAACAAGATCATGGGCATGATCCCCGGCATGGGCGCGCTGAGCGACATGATGGGCGACGTCGATGCCGATAGCGAGATGCGCCATTTGGTGGGCGTGATCGACTCGATGACCCCCGAGGAACGTCGGAACCCGTCGAAGGTGATCGACCAGAGCCGCCGCCGCCGCATCGCTGCCGGCGCCGGCGTCGAGCCGCACCAGGTCAACGAGCTGGTCAAGCAGTTCGACGTCATGGCCGACATGATGAAGCGGATGTCGGGGCTCGGCATGCGCGACAAGATGCGGGCCGTCCAGGAGCTCACCCAGAGCGGGGCCTTGTCTCCCGGCGGAAAACTCATGAGACAAAAGGTCGGGACGGGCAAACGTCTGACGCCCCAGGAGCGTGCCCGGCAAAAAAAACTCCGCGAGCGCGAGCAGCGCCGCAAGAAACGCGACCAGCGCCGCAATGGCAGGTAAACTTCGTTCCATTTCCAGGTAGGGAGAAACGTGTGGCTGTACGTATTCGGATGAAGAAGCTTGGCCGAAAGCATCGGCCCTATTTTCGAATTTGTGCCATGGATATTCGCCGGCCCCGCGACGGCCGCGTGCTGGAGGAGCTGGGCACCTATGATCCCTTGGTGCCCGACACCGACGCCCGCGCGGTCCTCAACGGCGAGCGGATCGCCTATTGGCTGAGCGTGGGCGCAACGCCTTCCGACAAGGTGCGGGTGCTGATCAAGAAGTACGGCGTCGGCGGCACGCACCTGGCCGCTCAGCAGGCCGCCTTGGACCAGCTCGCCCAAAATCGCCGCCGGCCGGAGCCTATGCAGCCCATGCCGCGGGCCGAGAAGCCCAAGCCGGCCGAGGAGGAAACGCCGGCCAAGCCCAAGTCCAAGCGGAAGTCGGCAGTCGAGGAGGCCCGCGACGAGGCGGCCGCCGCCGAAGAGCAAAGCTGATCGGGTGCCATGCGCTTCGACGTCTTGACCCTGTTTCCCGACATTTTTCGCGGGTATCTGGAGCAAAGCCTGTTGAAGCGGGCCATCGAGGCCGGGCGGGTAGAAGTCCGGCTGAACAACATTCGCGACTGGACCCACAGCAAACACAACAACGTCGACGATCGCCCCTTCGGCGGCGGGCCCGGCATGGTGATGAAAGTCGACCCGGTGGTCGAATGTGTCGAGGCGGTGCAGAGTGCGCATACGGAGCCCGGACACCTGGTGATGTTGACGCCGCAGGGGCGGCGGCTCGACCAGGCGGCGGTGGAAGGGTTGGCCCAGCACCAGCGGCTGCTGTTGCTGTGCGGCCGCTATGAAGGGTTTGACGAGCGGATCCGGCTGATCCTCAGGCCGGAAGAGATATCGATCGGCGACTACGTCCTCAATGGAGGCGAAGTCGCCGCCATGGTAATTATCGAAACGGTCATCCGGCTGGTGCCGGGAGTTTTGGGAGACGAAGACAGCAGCGCCAGCGACTCGTTTTCGGGCAGCCGTCGCTGGCTCGAATGGGCCCAGTATACCCGGCCCCGCGAGTACCGCGGCCACCAGGTCCCGGCCGTACTGCTGGGCGGCAACCACCAGGCCATCCAACAGTGGAGAGAGGAAAACAGCCGCGAGCGGACCTGCCAGCGCCGCCGCGATTTGCTGGACCAGGAATAATAGTTCCGGAACAAAACGGGGACTGGCTCCGAGCCGAACACTGACAACTCCGCCGAAACGGGTGGCCGCGAGGTGCCTGTCCCCGTTTTGGCCCAAACCAACGAAGGGAAAATCATGCGTAGTAAGTTGTTGGACGTGGCCGAACAGGGCAGCGTGAAGGCCGAAGTGCCCGCCTTCGAGGTGGGCGATACGG
>JAJYGU010000244.1 GCA_021784975.1 Planctomycetota bacterium | reverse complement strand
GATCGTGCCGGCGATGTTTGCCGTCGTGATGGGCAATCAGAAGAAGGTCTCGCCGTCGATGGACCCCGACGACGCTGGCGGACGTTATTTCGATCCTGACGGACTCGATGGTACCGCCGCCCACGGCGGTCCGCGGCCGGAAGATGGCCCCACCCTGCCCGGAATCTAAATGCGAAGCTCGAAATCCGAAATTAGAAACAAGTCCTAAACAAATGCGAAATCCAAATGTCCCAAAACGCCGACTTGGAGGTTTTGCCCTTCGAATTTCGACATTCGAACTTGTTTCGGATTTCGAAATTCGGATTTCGTATTTCTTCGGCGGGGGCTCGACATGCAGTCGCCTCGTCGGGGGAATGCTCGCCCTGGCGCTGTTGGCCGGCTGCCGAGGCCAGCCCCCCGCGCCGAAACCGGTTATCGGCGGCCCGCCTACCGTCCATGTGACCACGCCGACGCGGAGGACCATCGACTACGTGGTCGAACAGCCGGGCTTCATCACCGCCTACGACCAGACGGCCATCTACTCCAAGGTCACGGGTTTCATCCAAGCCTACTACGTCGATATCGGAGACGAGGTCAAGAAGGGCGAATTGCTCACCGAGATCTTCGTGCCCGAACTCCACCAACAGCACGACCAGACGGTGGCCCAGGTTGCTTTTGACCAGCAAATGGTTGCCGTGGCACAAGAAATGGTGGCGGTGGCCGAGAGCAACGTCCAGACCGCCGTCGCCCGCTGGCGCCAGGCCAAGGCCGATGTAGGCAAATTCCAGGCCGATGTAGCGCGTTGGGATATCGAGGTGCAGCGTCTGACTCGCACGGTGGCCCAGGGAGCAGCCGACAAGGAGGTCCTTACCGAGGCCCAGCGGCAGTTTGCTTCGACCAAGGCCGCCAAAGACGCCGCCGACGCCGCCGTGGTTGCCCGGCAGGCCGATCAAGTGACCGCCGAGGCCAATCTGGCCAAGGCCAAGGTCGACGTGGCCACCGCCCAGGCCAAGGTCAAGGTCTCCCAAGCGGCCGAGGGCAGGGTGGCGGCCCTGTTGTCCTATACCTTGGTGACCTCGCCCTACGACGGCGTGGTCACCATCCGCAACGCCAATGTCGGCGACTACGTACAGGCGATGAGCGGCGACCGGTCGACCCCCAACCCCTCGCCGATCTTTTCGGTGGCCCGCACCGACATCCTCCGCATCTTCACCGACGTGCCCGAACGCTACGCCCGTTACGTCCGGGCGGGCACGAAGGCCGCCGTGCGGGCCGACGCCCTGAGCGGCTACCAGATTTTTGCCCCCGTCACCCGCACCTCCTGGGCCATCCGCCAGCAGACCCGGACCTTGTGGACCGAGATCGATTTGACGAAGAAAGAGTACGACGGCCTGCTGCCCGGCATGTACGTCTACGCCGACGTCTTTATCCATCGCGCCAACGTCTATGCCGTGCCGCCGCAAGCCCTGCGGGTGTCGGGCAACCAGACCTACTGCTTTCTCCTCAAGGACGGCAAGGCGGCCAAGACACCGGTCGAGGCGGGCGTCAGCGACGGCTCCTGGACCGAGATCGAGAGGACCGCCACCGGCAACGTCTGGTCCAAGGTGACCGGCAAGGAGCAGGTCATCCTCGGCAATCTCGACGAGCTCAGCGACGGCGAGGCGGTGGAGGTGGTGGCGAGCGGCAAATGACCCACCATAGCCACGCCGGTCGAGAGTTCACCGTCAAGAGTCGAGAGATGGTGGGGTGGGTCGAGCGCCTTGGCGGTGAACCCCACCACCGCCTTCTCGCAGGTTCCGGTGGAGCTCGCGGCTAAAGCCACTCGACCTATTCTGCGAGCTAGTCCGGCATCGGCACTACTTGCCTGAGAAATGGGCGTGTGCAACAATCAACCCTGAGCGGTAGCGAGCCTGCCGCTCGACCCTTGCTCTTGAGGTGCGTACTGGTAATGCTACCGTGCCCTGTGGGAAATCTCGCATGACGCTAACCCTGCAGACGGCCATCGCCAACTACGGCGCTCAAGCCAAAGCGAAACTCCGCAACGTCGCCATTGCCGGAGAACCAGAAGATCAACTCCGCACGCCGCTTGAGGAGCTGATTGGCAACCTGGCCCAGCTATGCGGTTTTCCGCCGAATACGGTGGAAGCGGTAGGAGAGTCCGCAATCGCGGCTCTCAAGACTCGTCCGGACTACGCGATTACGCTCCGCAACGCGTTGGTCGGGTTCGTCGAAATCAAGGCTCCCGGAAAGGGCGCCGATCCCCGCAGGTTTCGCGGCCACGACAAGGAACAGTGGGAGAAACTGCAATCGCTGCCGAACCTCCTGTATACCGACGGCAACCAATTCGGCCTCTTCCGTAGCGGCCAGTTGGAAGGCGCGATCGTTAACCTCCAAGGCGACATCGACACATCGGGCGCAACTCTCGAAGGCACCTCCGAACTGCTTGCCTTATTCGACAATTTCTTCCGATGGGAGCCGATCCCGCCTACCAGCGCAAAGGAGCTCGCCAGAGTCGCTGCCCGCCTCTGTCGATTCTTGCGGGATGAAGTGGCCGAACAATTGGACCTGCAAAGTCCGGCCCTTACGGCACTCGCTACCGATTGGCGAAAACTGCTCTTCCCGGAGGCCAACAACGGGCAATTCGCCGACGGTTACGCGCAGGCGGTGACGTTCGGGCTGTTGATGGCTCGCGCGCGGGAAATTGGCCTGAGCACCGGCCTCGACCAGGCCGCCAAGAAGCTGGGACAGACCAACTCGCTGATCGGCGCTGCCCTCCGCCTCTTGACCGACGATGCCGGGAATCAACAGACCTTGAAGACTTCGCTGGGCACACTTACGCGGGTCCTCGACGCCGTCAACTGGCAGACGATCAGCAAGGGCGACCCCGATGCCTGGCTCTACTTCTACGAGGATTTTCTCGAGGTCTACGACGCCGAGTTGCGCAAGTTGACCGGCTCGTATTACACCCCGCCCCAAGTGGTCGGCGCCATGGTCCGGCTCGTGAATGATGTTCTCCGCAACCGCTTTCAGCAACCGTCCGGGCTGGCTTCGCCGGCGGTTACCGTGGCCGATCCGGCGGTCGGCACGGGAACCTTCCTGCTCGGAATCCTTGCGCGCATTGCCTCGACTGTCGAGGCGGACGAAGGCCCCGGGGCCATACCCGACGCCATCGGCGCGGCCATCAAGCGTCTCATCGCCTTCGAGATACAACTTGGACCGTTCGCGGTTGCGCAGCTTCGCATTCACGCCGAGTTGCTGCGCCTGATGCAGCGGCCGCCCAAGTCGCCGCCGCGGATGTTCGTGACCGACACCCTCGGCAGCCCCTACCTCGAACAGGAGTGGCTGCCGCACGCCTTCGCGCCCATCGCCGAATCCCGGAAGCAAGCCAGTAAAATCAAGCTGAAAGAACCGATCACGGTGGTGATCGGCAATCCGCCCTACAAGGAAAAGGCCAAAGGGCGCGGCGGCTGGATCGAGGATGCGAATTCCGTGAGCGGCGCTGCCGCGCCGTTGAATGCCTGGATCCCGCCCAGCGACTGGGGTGTCGGCGCGCACGCCAAGCACCTCCGCAACCTCTACGTCTACTTTTGGCGCTGGGCGACCTGGAAGGTGTTCGATCACGATCCCAAGGCCAATACGGGCATCGTCTGCTTTATCACCGTGGCGGGCTTCCTCAACGGACCCGGTTTTCAGAAGATGCGGGATTATCTGCGCCACATCGCCGACGCGATCTGGGTGATCGATTGCTCTCCGGAAGGTCATCAGCCGGAGGTCAGTACCCGCATCTTTCAGGGCGTGCAACAG
This sequence comes from Planctomycetota bacterium, assembly GCA_021784975.1. GTDB lineage: Bacteria > Planctomycetota > Planctomycetia > Pirellulales > Thermoguttaceae > JAJYGU01. The sequence continues at coordinate 6,123 of JAJYGU010000244.1, read as the reverse complement.
CCCATCTGCATCGTGCTGGTGTCGCGGTCTGCCCGCTCCGATCCGGAAGTTCCGGCCACCGTCCGATACCACTGCCTGCCCAAGGGGCGGCGGAAAGAAAAGTTTGCGGCCCTGGCGAAACTTGCTCTGGAGGGTGATGAATGGACGGACTGCCCGACCGACTGGCGGGCCGCCTTTCTACCCGCCGCGATCGGCGCCTGGGCCACCTATCCCGCCCTCGCGGATCTCTTCGTCTACAATGGCTCCGGAGTCATGCCCGGCCGAACCTGGGTCATCGCCCCGGATGCGGATTCGTTGGTACGCCGCTGGCAGGCACTGACGAAGGCGAAGCCCGAGCGGAAGGAAGCCCTCTTTGTGCCGCATCTGAATAAGGGAGTATTGGGCGATCGGCATGTCAGTCGCGTAGTCACAAAGGGGTTGCCAGGCTTCCCGGACAACCCCGAACCGATCGCCGATGAACGGGGCGACTGTCTGCCGCCAGTACGCTACGGCTTTCGCTCCTTCGACCGCCAGTGGATCATCCCGGACAATCGTCTTATTAACCGTCCCAACCCGGAGCTTTGGCGGGCACATTCCGAGGCACAGGTCTACCTGACCGCACTTCATCGGACTTCGCCGCAAGATGGCCCCGCGATTACCATTACCGGATTGGTTCCTGACCTTGACCACTACAAGGGTTCCTTTGGCGGCCGCGTGTTCCCACTTTGGCGCGACGCCGAGGCCAGCGAACCCAATTTTCCTCCCAAGTTGCTGGAATTCTTGCGAAAGAAATACAAGAGAGCCGTTACCGCGGAAGACCTGATGGCCTACGTCGCTGGGATTGCCGCCCACCCGGCGTGCACGGCTCGCTTTAAGGACGACCTCGCCCAACCCGGCCTTCGAATTCCGCTGACAGCCAGTGCCAAGCTTTTCGCCAAGGCCGCCGAACTCGGTCGCACGGTCATTTGGCTACACACGTTCGGCGAACGATTCGCGGACCCCAAAAGCGGCCGCCCCCGCCAACCCCCGCGGCTGCCGAAGGCGAAATCGCCACGCATCCCGGCTGCCGGGGCGATCCCGCAAGGTCCGGAGGTCATGCCCGACGAGATCAGCTACGACCCCGGCAAGAAACGGCTCCTGGTCGGCGACGGTTATGTCGAAAACGTCTCGCCCGAGGTTTGGAACTACGAGGTTTCGGGCAAGCAGGTGCTGGCGCATTGGTTCAGCTACCGCAAGCGCAGCCGCGAGAAGCCGCCGATGGGCGATAAGCGCCCTCCCTCAGAGCTCTGTAAGATTCAGCCCGAGTCGTGGTTGGCGGAGTACACTACGGAACTGCTCAACGTCATTCACGTCCTTGGGCGGCTCGTTGAGTTGGAGGCGGATCAGCAGCAGTTGCTTGATCGAATCTGCTCCGGCCAGACGATCAGTGCGGAGGAGTTGAAAGCCAGCGGTTCTCTGACTGTGCCACGCGATTGGCGGAAAAAGCTTGCGACGGATTGCAGCCCCTCACGCAGCCTTCTGCCCGACGACGAAGAGGACTAGTGGCATGCGGCTGCGATTGGCAACTCGGTTTTCGGCGATCATTGTTAGCATCTTTGTGCTCGCCTTGCTGAGCAACCTGATGGCCTTGTTTGTTGCCTGGCGGGTGGAGCGGCGGCTGAACGAGATCGCCCGGATCGACCTGCCCAGCGCCACCGCGGCGGACGAGTTCCGGGCGGTGCTTCAGGAAGAGCAGGTGGCCTACAGCTCTTATCTGTTGGGCGGCAGCGAAGCGCAGTGGCGGGCGGCGATGAAGCAGGCCGAGGACCGGCTCCAGATCGCCACTCGGGTGATGCAGAGTACCGCCAAGATCTTTGGCTGGGAAAACTCCGGCAGCGAAGGGCTGTTGGCCCGCCTGGAGCGGACCCACGCCAAGATCGAGGCCCAACGCAGCGCCACCGTGGCCCTGTTTTCGCAGGGCGAAAGGGAAAAGGCCAGAAGCCGCCTGTTGGCTGAGGCCAACGGCCCGCTGTTCCAGGAGGCCGACGACCTGTGTCTGCGGATGGCGGCGGCGGCCGACGCGCATATCCGCGAGAACACCGATCGGGCCGCCAGGCGGGTCCACCAGTTTGCGTGGGTGATCGGCGTCTCGGGCGGGCTGACGCTGGGTCTGGGCGGGGCGCTGCTCTGGCTGTTCTTCCGCCGCATTCTGGTGCCGCTGCGCGGGCTGGTGGCCGATGCCCAGTTATTTCGCGGCACCTTGCTGGGCGGTCAAGATCACAGCGAAGAAGATGAGATGCGGACGGTGGGCGCCTATTTTCGCAGCCTGATGTCCGACGTCAGCGACACTCGCTCCTCGCTGGAACGAAGCCACAACCGCCTGCTGGTGGCCGAAAAGCTGGCCTCGGTGGGCAAGCTGGCCGCCAGCGTGGCCCACGAAATTCGCAATCCGCTGACGGCCATGAAGATGTGGCTGTTTTCCATGGAGGAGTCGGCCCGCGGGAGCCCCGAGCTGGAGCACAAGCTGAAGATTGTCTCGGAGGAGACCACGCGGCTGGATCAGATTGTTCGCGACTTCCTGGAGTTCGCTCGTCCGCCCAACTTGCAGCCCCGCCCGCTTCCTATTGACGCGGTCATTCAGCAAACGCGGGAGTTTCTGGCCGCTTCCTGGAAGGAGCGGAAAATCAACCTTGTGCAAGGCCCCACCGCCGCCCTGCCGTTGGTGATGGCCGACCCCGGCCAGCTTAAGCAGGTGCTCATCAATCTGTTGAACAACGCCAGCGACGCCATGACCGACGGGGGCGAGATTCGCATCCTCACCTCGGCCGAAAGAGACGCCGACGGCCGCCCCATGGTGGTGGTGCGAATCTGCGATGCCGGCGGCGGCATGGGCCCGGAGGTGCAACGCCGCGTGTTTGAGCCGTTTTTCAGCACCAAGGAGGGCACCGGGCTGGGATTGTGTATCGCCGCCCGCATTATGGCCGCCCATGACGGCCTGCTGGTTCTTGAATCTTCCTCGGAGAAGGGCACCACCTTCGCCGTTTGGGTCCCCATTGCTCAGGAAGGCGCGCATGACCAGGATTCTCGTAGTGGATGACGAGCCGACCGTTCGCCGGGCCTTCGAGGCCCTCCTCTCGGTCCGCGGGTACGAAGTGGTGACCACCGGCGATGCCGAGGAAGCCATCCACCGGTTGGAGAGCGACGATTGCGATCTGGTGGTGCTGGATATCTGTTTGCCGCTGATGAGCGGGCTGGACGCGTTGGCCCGGATCAAGCAGCTCCGGCCGGTCGTGCCGGTGATCGTGATGACCGGTCGCGGCACCACCGACACGGCCATCGAGGCCACCAAGCGCGGGGCCTTTGAGTACCAGTTAAAGCCTTTCGAGCCGCGGGAAATGCTGGACACGATCACCAAGGCACTGGAGGCTGCCCGGCTGATGAAGGGCCGGGTCGATCTCGGGCCGGAAACGACCGAGCCGGCCGGCGAGGCGATCGTGGGGCGAAGCCTGGTGATGCAGCAGGTCTACAAAGCCATCGGCCGGGTGGCTCAGACCGATGTAACCGTGCTGATTCGCGGCGAAACCGGCACCGGCAAGGAGTTGGTGGCCCGGGCGATCTATCAGCACAGTCAGCGGAGCCATTTGCCGATGACCGTGGTCAACTGCGCGGCCCTCCCGGAGACGTTGCTGGAGAGCGAGCTTTTTGGTTCCGAGCGGGGGGCGTTCACCGGGGCGGTCGCCCGGCGGATCGGCAAGTTCGAGCAGGCCCACGGCGGCACCATGTTCCTGGACGAAATTGGCGACATGTCGCTGGCCACCCAAGCCAAGGTGTTGCGACTGCTCCAGGAGCGGAGTTTTGAACGGTTGGGCAGCAACGAAACCATCCAAGTCGATGTCCGCGTGCTCTGCGCCACCAACCGCGACCTGGAGAAGGCCATTACCGAAGGCGCCTTCCGCGAAGACCTCTATCACCGTCTGAACGTAGTCACCATCCCCATCCCGCCCTTGAGGGAGCGGCGGGAAGACATTCCCGGGCTAATCGATTATTTCCTGGGCCGTTCGGCTCGCACCCTTGGGGTGAAGAAGCCCCCGCTGGCGGATCAGGCGCTGCAACTGCTGCAAGATTACTCCTGGCCCGGCAATGTCCGGGAGCTGGAGCATCTCATGCAGCAACTAGTCATCTTCACGGGGGGGTACACTATCCAGGCCAGCGATCTGCCCGCCGCCGTCCAGGGTAGGGCCGAGGGCGGTTCGACCGAACGGGCGCCCATGATCGAGGATCAGGAAGATCAATGGTTGGCGCTGATTCGCCAGTATCTGACTACTTCCAGTGGCGGCGCGGCCCACCAAGACCTCCTCGACCGGATCGAAAAGCTGCTGATCACCGAAGCCTTGCGGCAATCAGGCGGGAACCAGACCCGAGCCGCCCGATTGCTGGGGCTGGCCCGACCGACCTTGCACGCCAAGATGCAGAAATACGGGCTGATGTCGGGTTCCTGACGATCATGTCAGGATCCTGACACCTCGTCGCCAATGTCTTGTGCGATTCCCTCGTTATCTATTCTGCGCTGCTTGCGTAATCTATTGCGCACCAAACGTTTGCGCGACGCTAATCGTGAATCCAGCGTTTGGCATGTGGATTGCATAGCTACACGGTCGCACAAGTTCTGGTAACGGTATCCACCTTTGCCCACTAAAGGCCATGCACACGATTTTAGTGGCCGACGATTGCAGGAGCATCCGCGAGTATTGTCGAGCCGTCCTCCAAAGCGACGGTTATCGCGTGGTGCTCGCTTCTGATGGTCTGGATGCCGTCCGGGTCTTCTTGGAGGAAAACCCCGATTTGGTGGTTCTCGATATCCGTATGCCGGGGGCGAGCGGTTTGGATGCCTTGGAACGAATCGGTCACTTTGCGCCTCATGTCCCGGTCGTGCTTTTTACCGCTCACGAAGATGAGTGGCGGCGGGACCGTCGCGCAGCGTTGGCTGCAGCCTGCGTCGAAAAAACGAACGAAGACCTGGGCAAACTACGGCGGATCATTGCCAGTGCGTTGAAGCCGCCAGGTCCTGAGAGTGGTCTGAGCCCAGTTGGGCTGACGCAGCCGCCCCCGTCTTGCCCTGTACCGCGATGAAGGGGCAGTCATCGCGGCACTAGGGAAACCGTCGTGAAATCGACCGCGCTGGCGGCCAACCCACAACCTAAGGAGCTCCCGATGCTCGTATTGACCCGCAAGGCCGGCCAGCAACTGGTCCTGCCCGAATGTGGCGTTACCGTCGACGTGCTGAGCGTGGGCAAACGCCAGGTGCGGCTGGGGATCGTGGCCCCCTCGGCGATTCGGGTGTTTCGCAGCGAGATCTGGCAGCGCAATCGTTCTCCCGCGGATGCCGGGAGGTGCCTGAGCATCGAATTGGTTGAGCATACCTTCGCGAAAGGCTAGCCGGTGCCGGTATGAATCCGATCGTCTTTGCAATGCGGCACCCGATCACCGTCATGATGATGATCGTGGCCTTGGTGGGCGGCGGCGTGCTGGCGCTGAGCAAGATGCGGGTGGATATCTTTCCGGCCCTCAACGAACCGCAGATCTATGTGATCAACAACTACGCCGGCATGGACCCCAGCCAGATCGAGGGTTTCATCACCAGCGTCTACGAGCAGAACTTTCAGTACGTCGACGGGCTCAAGCAGGTCGAGTCGAAGAACGTCCAGAACCTGGTGCTGATCAAGCTCACCTTCTTTCCGGGCACCAACATGTCGGCGGCCATGTCGCAGGTGGTCAGCCTGGCGAACCGGGCCCGCGGTCAGATGCCGCCCAGCGTGCTGCCTCCGTTTGTGATGCGGTTCGACGCCGCCAACGTGCCCATCGGCTATCTGGTGATGGACAGCAAGACCCGCTCGCTGGGTGAACTGACCGACCTGGCCATGTACCGCATCCGGCCGTTGTTGGGGGAGCGGATTCCGGGCACGGTTTCCTTTTCGCCCTTCGGCAGCAACACGCGGGCGATTGTGATCACCGTCGACCCCGATAGGCTGCGGTCCTACAACCTCTCGCCGGAAGACGTGGTGAAGGCCCTCAATTCCGGCAACCTGGTGGCCCCTTCCGGGAACTTGTATGCCCAGGAAGAGATGCCCATGGTGCCCACCAACGCCATGGCCAGCGATCCCCAAG
>JAJYGU010000209.1 GCA_021784975.1 Planctomycetota bacterium | reverse complement strand
CTCTACCACCAGTTGCCTGAACCTGTGCGAGCAAGGTCCGATCCTGATCGTCTACCCGAACGAACTGTGGTATTTCGAGATCACCGAGCAGAAGCTGGATGAAATCCTGGATGCCTTGGAAGAAGGCAACCCGGTGCCGTCGCTAACGACCGCCTAGCGGTGTGGAAGGGTGGTCATGAGTTTCGCAGCCCACAACACCTGGCGGTCGGCTCCTCGCTTGTCGGCACGATGCGCGCAAAACCGCGCAGCAAGCGGGGGCCGGCTGCCTCCACCGATCGGCCCGGTGCCCAGGTGTAATTCGTTTCAGGTTTGTTTCCGTTCCTTTTGACTTGGAGTGATTGTTATGAAAGTCGAACTTGTTGGCACTGCCCAGCCGCAAAGCCTAGGGCTGGAAAACCTCCCGGCGCTAATTCGCGAAAACCCCGAGGCCAAGCGTGCCTCAGTCGAGTCGCCCCAGGGGAGCTATCACTGTTTGATCAGCCGGATCGACAACCATCTGGTGGTTTGGGACCTCGGCGGCCAGGGCGGGACCTTGGTAAACGGCGTTCCGATCACCAAGGCAACCCTCAAGGCGAGCGACACCCTCCGGCTCGGCGGCATGGACTTCGCCGTCCGCGGCGAGCGCGGCCCGCGGCGCTATGTCTTCGGCGTCCGCTGCTGACGCGTCCGCGGCCGTTCACAGGGGACTGTCCCGATTTTCGCGGCGCGGAGGATTTGATCTTCAGAGACGGCGGCATTCGCCGCGACAATGGGACTGTCCCCCTGGGCTCAGTGAACGGTGGCTGGCGCCGCCGTGGCCGTTGCCCCTGGCCACGGGAAAACCTATGATGGTATGATTGCCGGAGGTGAGAGTTGCCGTCGGCGGCATGGCACATTTCCCGTGGTGCGAAAGGAGCGCGGCCATGAAAATCAGCGCCCGGAACATGTTGAAGGCCACCGTCAAACAGGTGACCGACGGAGCGGTCAACAGCGAGGTGGTCGTCGAGTTGCCCGGAGGGCAAGAAATCGTTTCGATCATCACCAAGACCTCGGCCCACAATCTGGGGCTGGCGCAAGGCAAGACGGTCTACGCGGTCGTCAAGGCCAGCAATGTCATGCTCGCGGTGGACTAAGGGTTGCGCCATGGGCCGGACAAAACGGGGACTGGCTCCGAGCCCAGGCCGGCCGGCCGCACCAATTGGCGGCGTGGCAAGGTGTCTGCCCCCGTTTTGTCCGGCGGCCCGGTGGGTGATGTTGCTGCTCTTGGCGGCGCCAATGGCCGGGCCCATGGAATGTAGGGTGGGTCGAGCGCAGCGAGCCCCACCAATTGCACCGGAAAGGGCAGTGGGGCTCGCTGCGCTCGACCCACCCTACGGAGATCCAGCGACTCGACAGCCCCGGGAGGCCAATGCCGCGGTCGAGGGAAGCGTCTTGATCTTTGCGGCGGCGAGCACCAGCAATGCGATCTCCGACATCGAGCGACGGTTCGTCAAGACCTCCGGCGCACAGGCGCGCACCAGCTTCGGCTCCTCGGCGGCCTTGGCCCGGCAGATCGTGCAGGGAGCCGACGCCGACGTGTTCCTCTCGGCCGATGTTCACTGGGCCGATTACCTGGCCGAGAAAGGGCTGGTTGCCGGCCGGCAGGAGTTGCTGGGAAATCGTCTGGTGGTGATCGTGCCGGACGATTCCAAGTTGCACGTCAGGAAGCTGGAGGATCTGCAGGCGGCGGAAATCGAACACCTGGCCCTCGGCGATCCGCAGTCGGTGCCCGCCGGAGAATATGCCAAGCGGGCGCTGGTGAAGCTTGGGCTGTGGGAGCAGATCAAAGCGAGAGTTGCCGCGGCCGAGGACGTCCGTCACGCCCTGGCCTTTGTGGAAACCGGGGCGGCCGAGGCGGGCATCGTCTACGCCACCGATGCCGCCATCAGCAAGCGGGTGAAGGTTGTCGCGGAGATTCCGGAATCCCTGACCGGCCGCATCCGCTACCCGCTTCTGTTGTTGACGCACGGCCGCGACAATCCGGCCGCCCAGGCTTTTTGCCGCAAGCTACGCTCCCCGGCCGCCCTGAAGATTTTCCGGCGGTACGGCTTCACCACCTTGGCCGAGAAATGACCTCATGACAAGCGAAGCTTGGACGGCCGTGCGGCTCAGTCTTCAGGTGGCCATGTGCGCGGCCCTGGGAGGACTCCCCTTCGCCATTGCCATCGGCTACTGGCTTGCTCGCGGACGCTTCGCCGGCAAATGGTTGGTGGAGGCGGTGGTCAATCTGCCGCTGGTGTTGCCGCCGGTAGTGACCGGCTACGTATTGTTGGTCCTGCTGGCCCCGCGCGGGCCGATCGGCGCGGTCCTCCAGGGCTGGTTGGGCGTCAAGATCGTCTTCACCTGGTGGGGCGCCGCCTTGGCCTCGATGGTGATGGGCTTCCCGTTGATGGTCCGGGCCATCCGTTTGGCCTTTCAGGCGGTCGATCCCCGCTTGGAAATGGCTGCCCGAACGTTGGGCGCCGGTGGGGCGGCCACTTTTTTCACTGTCAGCCTGCCGCTGGCCCGCCGGGGCGTGACCGCCGGCTGGATCCTCGCCTTCGCCCGCAGTCTCGGCGAGTTCGGGGCCACCATCATGGTGGCCGGCAACATCGAAGGCCAAACCCGCACCATTCCGCTGGCGGTCTACACGCTGGCCAACCAGCCGGACGGCATGGGCCGGGCATGGCCGCTGGTGGCTCTGTCGGTGGCGCTGTCGTGCGGGGCCCTGGCCATTAGCGAATTGCTGGAACGGAGGCAGTCCTTGCATGTCCCTGCTTAGCCTCCAGTGCCGCCACCGCTACGCCAGCGGCTTCGAGCTGGACGTTTCCTTCGAGTTGAACCATCGCTTCACCTCGCTTTTCGGGCCGTCCGGGAGCGGGAAAACGAGCGTGCTCTCGATCATTGCCGGCGTGTTCCGGCCGCAGCAAGCCAGCGTGCGGCTGAACGGTCGCCGGCTGTTGGATACGGCCAACGGCATCTGTGTGACCCCGGCGCGGCGCGCCATCGGGCTGGTATTTCAAGACGCCCTGCTGTTTCCGCATCTCACCGTCGAACGCAACCTCCAATATGGGCGGCGGCATCGGGCGGCCGCCCGCCGCACGGTCGCCTATGCGCGGGTGGTCGACGTGCTGGAACTGGGCGGGCTCTTGCGGCGCTATCCGCGCAACCTGTCCGGCGGCGAACGGCAACGGGTGGCGTTGGGCCGGGCCGTGCTGAGCGGGCCGGAGTTGCTCATGATGGACGAGCCGCTGGCCTCGCTCGATGATTCGCTCAAAGGCCGCATTCTCGAATACTTGCAGCGGATGATCGCCGAGTGGGACATCCCCACCCTGTTCGTCACCCACAGCCAAGCGGAAGTTCGCCGGGCGGCGGAGTGGGTGGTGGTGTTGCAACAGGGCCGGATGGTGGCCGAGGGGCCGCCCGACGAAGCCCTGGCCCGGCCGGCCCCGTTGGCCTGGGGCAATTCCGCCGGCCCGGTGAACCTGTTGCGGATCGAGCAGGTTACGGCCGCCGAGGGTCATCTGGCCGCCCGGGTGGCCGGCCAAGACCTCTTTCTGCCGCTGGGTAAGCCGCCGGCCGTCTCGCCGTCGTTCGTTCAATTCCGGCCCGCCGACGTGATCGTCTCCCGCCAAGACGTGAGCGGCCTGAGCGTGCGGAACCACCTCCACGGCCGCGTCTGCCAGGTGGCGCCGGTCGAGGGTGCGATCTTCGTGGCCGTCGATATCGGCCAGATCGTCTGGGCGGAGGTCACTCCCCAGGCTGCCGCCGAACTGCAACTCGCGCCCGGGGCGGAAGTGGTTTGCCTGCTGAAGGCCCATTGTCTGACGCTGGTTTCGTAGCGGCGAGGTTCGTAGCACTGCTGGGTTCTCGAGCCTTTTTGGGCTCGGACGTTCCCCGTTCCCCGCTCCACGCCCCCCGTTGCAACCAGCGGCGGATTTGTCACAATGACCGCTCCAGCCCATAGTATTCAAGAAACCGCGGAAGACGCTAAGGCAAAAGGATGAGGGCGGAAAGCAGCCGGCAAGGAGACTCTAAGTACTAAGAACGTAGAGCTTAGAAGTTGCCTTTTTCCTCTGCGTCCTCGGCGGCCTCTGCAGTGAATAATCCGGGCTGGCTTTCACGGCCACAATTCAACCTCACGAAGGAGTTTTGCAATGGCTCGACCCGTCACCTTGTGCACCGGCCAGTGGGCGGACCTGCCCGTGGCCGAGCTGGCCCGCAAATGCAACGAATTCGGCTACGACGGCTTGGAGTTGGCTTGCTGGGGCGATCACTTCGAGGTCGATAAGGCCCTCAGTGAGGACGACTACTGCGCCCAGAAGCGCGAGCTGCTGGAAAGGAACAACCTGCAGGTGTTTGCCATCAGCAACCACCTGGTGGGCCAGGCGGTCTTGGACAACATCGATATCCGCCACCAGTCGATCCTGCCGTCCTACATTTGGGGCGACGGCAACCCGGCCGAGGTCAACGCCCGGGCGTTCGAGGCCATGAAAGACTCCGCCCGCGCCGCCCAGAAACTGGGCGTGGGCGTGGTCAACGGCTTCACCGGTTCGAGCATCTGGCACCTGCTCTATTCCTACCCGCCGATCTCGCCGGAGATGATCGAGGACGGCTTCAAGCTGCTGGCCGAGCGGTTCAATCCGATCCTCGACGTGTTCGGCGAATGCGGGGTGAAGTTTGCCCTGGAAGTGCACCCCACCGAGATTGCCTTCGACCTCTACACCGCCGAGCGGGCCTTGGAGACGCTCAACTACCGCGAGGAGTTCGGCTTCAATTTCGACCCGAGCCACCTGCTCTGGCAGGGCGTGGATCCGGTGGAGTTCATCCGCAGCTTCCCGGACCGGATCTATCACGTCCACATGAAAGACGCCATCGTCACCCTCAACGGCCGCAGCGGCATCCTCTCCAGCCATTTGAACTTCGGTGATCCGCGCCGCGGCTGGGACTTCCGCTCGCTGGGCCGGGGCGGGGTCAATTTCGAGGAGATCATCCGGGCGCTGAACGCGGTGAACTATACCGGCCCGCTGTCGGTCGAGTGGGAAGACAGCGGCATGGACCGCGAGCGCGGGGCCAAAGAGGCCCTCGATTTCGTCCGCAAGCTGGACTTCGAGCCCAGCCGGGTGGCCTTCGACGCGGCTTTCGACAAACAGGACGGGTGAGCCAGCCGGCACGCAAGGCGTGCCAGAGACCCGCGCCGCGCCAATAACAGCCATGCCCCGGGGGACGGCGGGCGGCAACTGCCGTCCCCCTCGCCTGCGCGTCTGTGGTACACTTAACAGTGGAACGCCGCCTACCGGCAATCACAACCATGAAACAACCGGGAATGGTGCGGTTTTCTGTTACGTAATCTATCTTCATCGCGAAGGCGCGAAAATGCGAAACCGCGAAACAGAAATGCTTTCTGCCAGCCCTGCCGCACTTTCGCGTTTTCGCACCTTCGCGCTTTCGCGATTAAAATGATGAGACGTGCCAGTGTCAAGCGGCGATCGACGCGCCGCTTGCCCGGTGCCAGCATGAAGCCAGTTGTTCACAATCGTCAGTCTTTCTGCGGCCGAGCCTTGACCGCTTTCGTCGTGTTGCTGGTGGTCTGCTCGGCCGGCCGCTCCTCGGCGGCCGACGTGTTCGCCAGCGCCGCCAAGCTGCGGAGCAAGTATCTGGCCGACATCGAGGAGTTGGCCCAGTGGTGCGAAAAAGAGGGCCTGCCCGACGAGGCCGGTAAGACGCGGCATGCGCTGCCGCCCCATGATCCCACCAAGCTCTACCTGCCGGTGCTGCCCAAGGAGATCGGACCGGCCAAGCCGTCGGCCGACGCCCCGGCCCAGGAGGCCGAGTGGCAAACCCGCTTTAGCCGCTTGCGGCACAACTACGCAGCGGCCGTCTACGAGATCGCCCGGCACGCCGTGGCCACCGGCCGAGCGGGCCTGGCCTTCGAGCTGGTCCTCTCAGCCGTCGAGGCCGATCCTGACTACGAGCCGGTGCGGCGCCTGCTGGGCTACCAGAAGTTCCGCGGCCGGTGGCGGACGTTTTACGAGGTGCGAAAGCTCCGGGGGGGGTACGTCTGGAGCGATCAATTCGGCTGGATCCCCAAAGCGTTCCTGCGGCGCTACGAAAATGGCCAGCGCTTCTGCGGCGGCCGCTGGATCTCCGCCGCCGAGGATGCCCGGATCCATCACGACATCCGAGCGGGCTGGACCCTGGAGACCGAACACTACCGGATCCGCACCGACCATAGCCTCGAAGCCGCCGTGGCCTTGGGCGTCAAGCTCGAGCGTCTCTACCGCTTGTGGGCCGAGATCTTCATCCGTTATTACGCCTCGGAGGCGGACGTGGTTGCCTGGTTCAACGGCCGGAACCGGCCGCAAGTCGCCAATCTGTTCCGGCACAACGTGGTCTATCTGCGGGATCGCGCCGACTACGATCGTTCGCTCAAGGCGATCCTGCCGGGCTTCGGCACCGAAGGCATCTACTTCCACGGCACGGCCTACTTCTTTGTCACTCCGGACGGCGACGACCGCACCCTCTATCACGAGGCGACTCACCAGTTATTCCACGAGTCGCGCCCGGTGGCCCGCGACGTCGGCGGCCGGGCCAATTTCTGGGTGGTCGAGGGGATCGCCATGTACATGGAGTCCTTGCGGCAGGAGGACGGCTACCACGTGCTCGGAGGCTTCCAGGACCAGCGGCTGTACGCCGCACGGTTCCGGTTGCTTCACGATCACTTCTACGTGCCGCTGGCGGAGTTTACCGCCTATGGCCGCGAACGGCTCCAGTCGGACCCCCGGATCAAGACCCTGTACAGCCAGGCCGCCGGGCTGACTCACTTCCTGATCTACTACCAGAACGGCCGATACCGCGACGCGCTGGTCCAATACCTCTCCATCATTTATAGCGGCCACGACGACCCAAGCACCTTGGCCCGGCTGACCGGCGCGAACTACAAGGACCTCGACCAACAGTATCGCGAGTTCCTCGCCCAGGGCGGAACAGAAACAGGAAGCGAACAGCCGAAAGCGGAAGGCGTGGGGCGTGGGCGGTGGACCGTGGGGCGTAGAGCGTCGCCCCTTCCCGCCCCGCGTCCCACAAATCCCTGATCCCTGATCCCCACCCTCCATGCCTCGCGCTTTTCCTCTCCTCCTGCTTCTGCTCGGCTCCTGCGGGACCGCTGCCGCACAACAAAGTGTAGGGTGGGTCGAGCGGAGCGGAAGCGTAGGGTGGGTCGAGCGGAGCGAGCCCCACCACTTGAGCTCTGCGGCACTGGTTGCGGTATTGCCTCAGGAGGAAAGCCGGCGGAGCGACCCGGCCGCGCGAAGGGACGTGGAACAGGCCGCCGCCAAGCTGGTCACTCCCGCCGCCGACCGAGCAATCCAGCGCGGGCTGAAATGGCTGACCGCCGTGCAGCACGACGACGGCAGCTTCGCCACCGGCCCGTTGCGCGGCAACGCGGCCATCTGCGCCTTGGCGGGCATGGCCTATCTGTCCAGCGGCAGCACACCCGGCCGGGGGCCGTATGGCGCACAGGTCGAACGTTGCACGAGATACATCCTGGCCAACGTGCAGCCCAGCGGTTTCATTTCGGCTGGCGACACCGGGCACGGCCCGATGTACGGCCACGGCTTCGGCACCATGTACCTGGCCGAGTGCGACGGCATGGCCCCACGCCTCGACATCCGCGAAAAGCTGGCCAAGGCGGTAAAGCTCATCGTCAACTGTCAGAACAAGGATGGCGGTTGGCGATATCAGCCGGTGGTGGTTGAGGTCGCCGATATCTCGGTGACCGTCTGCCAGCTCGTGGCCCTGCGGGCGGCGCGAAACGCCGGCCTGTTCGTGCCCAACGAGGTGGTTGACCGGGCCGTCGGCTACCTCAAGCGGAGCCAGAATCCTGATGGCGGTTTCATGTACATGCTTCAAGGCGGCGGGCGCGAGAGCGCCTTTCCGCGATCCGCTGCCGCGGTGGCCGCCCTTTATAGCGCCGGCATCTATCGCGGTCCGGAGATCGACAAGGGACTGGCCTACGTCATGCAGTTTCTGCCCACCGAGGGCGCCGCCCCGCGCGCGAGCTATTATTTTTACGGCCATTACTACGCCGCCCAGGCGATGTGGCAGGCCGGCGGCCAGCGCTGGCTCCGCTGGTATCCAGCCATCCGCGACGATCTGATTGCCCGGCAACGCGACGACGGCTCGTGGACCTCGCCCGAAACCAACGAGTGCGCCACCGCCATGGCCTTGCTGGCCCTGGAAATGCCGAACAACTACTTGCCGATCTTCCAGCGGTGAGGGAGCAGGGGCCAGAGAAGATAGCCGGCGGCAATGCCCACCGGAGAGAGCGAGGATAGGGCTCGGGAATACAAAATGAAAAATGAAAATTGCAAAATGAAAAATGAAAATTGTGGACGGGGCGATGCCACCTGGAACCAAAGTGCCGCAAATTTTCAATTTTCAATTTTCAATTTTCAACTTACAATTCCCATTTTTCATTTTGCATTCCTCTGTCTGACTTCAACGACATTGGCTGCCCGTGCCCGGCCCAATCCACCACGGGCCATCCCCGTCGAAGGCCCCCCATTTCGTGCCGAGCTTACCGCCGCCGACGCTGCCTGGCACCTAACCTTCACCGCCGATAAGAACCAGCGGACCATGCTGGCGGCCGATCTGGTCACCTGGGGTAAGTGCACGGAGCCTGCTAGCGGAGGGACGCTGGTCTTGGCCGACGGTGGAATCCTGGCCGCCGGCTGCACGGCCGCCGACAAAGAAAAGTTGACGATCGCCTCCGATGTCTTCGGCACGCAAAAGCTGCCCATCCACTCGGTCTGCGGTGTCGTGTTCCACCTGCCGTTCGGGCGCCAGCGGCGCGACGCCCTCTTGGACCGCATCGCGCGGGCAATCGGCCAGTCGGACCGGCTACTTCTGGCCAACAGCGACGAGCTGACCGGCTCATTGGTGGCCATCGCCAGCGATGTGGTGAAACTCGACGCTGAGGTCGGCCCCGTGGAAATCTCGACCGATCGCGTTACCGCTATTATCTTCAATCCAGAATCGAGGCGCCGGTGGCCGGGGGGCCATCCTGGATGTGACCGTTCGCGGGGCAACTGTCATTCTGAGCGTAGCGAAGAATCTAGCCTGCTAGAGGGGCAACGTAGATCCTTCGCCGACCAACGCGTTGCGTCGGTGCCCGTCAGGATGACGAATTGGTCCCAGACCTGTGAACGCTTACGTTGTGGGATGGCGACAACGCTGTTTCTCGCGAGGGGCGGTTTTGTGCCCTTCTTCAGCCCCGAAGGGGCGCCAGTCATGAGCCAGCCGCGCGAGCCCCTGGAGTTGGGGCATATTGCGTTGCCGAGCCCCAACGGGGCGGTACCAGCCAGTGTCGCCGCTTCGCGGCTTCCAACGATGTACATGGTCGCTTACCAGAGGCTTGCGCCCCTGGCTAGTGACTACCGCCGCTTCGCGGCTGCCCGTTCGACTGACGAAATGAATCAAGCCACCGCAAAGACCAACAAGAACGCCAACCTTTTTCGCGCTTGGGTCGGCTTCCGCGACGGGAGCCGGCTGCTAGCCCGCGAAATCGTCCTCCACGACGGATCGCTGCGCATTCTTGCCAACGGCCAAACCTGGAACGCCCCGGCGGACCGCCTGATCTTCCTGCAGCCGCTCGGCGGTCGGGCAGTGTATCTCTCCGATCTCAAGCCGGCCGAATATCGACAGACGCCGTATCTCGACCTGCCGTGGGCCTATCAGGCTGACCGCAACGTGACTGGCGGCTGGCTCCGCTGCGGCGGCCGACTCTTCTTGAAAGGCCTCGGCGTGCACAGCACGGCGCGACTCGTGTACGAGATGCCAGGGGCCAGAGGCCAGGGGTCAGAGGCCGTGGGGCGTGGGGCGTGGGGCGTGGGGCGTAGAGACTCCCCTCTCCCTCCGGGAGAGGGGCAGAAGCCAGTGTTCCCTCTCCCATTGGGAG
>JAJYGU010000085.1 GCA_021784975.1 Planctomycetota bacterium | reverse complement strand
GCTTTGACCTGGTGTCGTCGGTCTCGTGTGCCTTCGAGCGGCATGCCGTGCGACCCCCGGGGCGCTCACGAATTGGCGCGAGGCATGTTGGAACCGAAGTCTCCGCTGCCAGCGAGCAATTTGGGATACGACCAAACGCTCCAGAAGACTCGCTGGTCGCCGCGTGCCTTTTCGTCCCGACTCCAATTTGGCGTGGAGACGATGCCCAGGGCCTGACCATCGCCGGAAATGGCCAGATCGCTAATTACCGCGTCTTCTGGCATGGTGAGCAAACATCGCACCTCGCCCGTGTTCAGGTCCATGCGGAAGAGTCTTCCAGTAAGACCGCCAAAGACGACTCCGGCACCGTCTACTTCCTGAGCAATGGCGTAGATGTGGCCTTTCAACATTCCATACTTATCGGGTTCAATGGTGTCATGCCGCCACGTTGGCCGCGGCATGTCCTCGCCCGTCGTGGCAACCACCTCCGGCCACGGATAGACGCGAAAGCCCTTGTCGGTGCCGCAGCACAGCCATTTTCCGTCGTCAGTGAACCTCAGCGATAACGGAGACTCGCTAACAAGATGTTCCCTTGTGGTCGGCCCCGACCGCAATGCGAGTAATTCGTTGAGCGATTTCTGCACGTGCTCCTCCATTTGCGCCCACATCCGCTGTACCACCTTTTCGGCCTCATCCCTTCCGTACCCCTTGATCAAGGAATCCGCGTGTTGCTGCAGGTCGGTTTCCATTTTGGAGCGGAGCTTGCGCTCTACTTCCTCCGGCTCAATTGCCTTCAGGTGCTGTACAACCGACTGCAAGGAAACGGTCTGGCGATCGCCAACCTTCAATTCCCTCCAGGGCGATTCCGCTTGCGTATCCAACAGAGACGTCACACTCGTATGGAACTGGGTGGCTGTTAGATATTGCCCCGACGGATGGAAGAACATCTCTCGCGCACTATTGCGGAGCGGCGGGAAGCTGACTTGTGCCCCCGTGTCCACCTCCGCCACCATGATATCCTCGCGGGACGCATAGGCCAGACGGCGCCCCTGAGCGCTCAGTGCCACAGCAGCCGCTCCTTTCGGCGCACGTATCTCTCGAATCACGCCCCAGTCTTCCGTGGCCCACACAACTACTCTATCGTCAAGTGCAGCCGCAAGACGCTGCCCAGCCGAGTCGCGGGCCAAGCTATGAACTCGCGTAGCGGTGTCTAACGGCACAATTGCGGCTTCTTTCCACGGGCTGCTGTAGAACTCCAGGGGCGGAAGGCCGATTGCATCACGGTAGCTCAACCAAGCTAACGCGAGACCATTCTTCAACGAGCACACGCGCGACGTCGCCTGCCTGTTCTTAGCGACGACTTCGAGCAGTAACACGCCGCAGTCTCTGAGCCGCCTCTTCAGCGCAGTGACTTGTCTTCGTTCTTCTTTGGCCGCCTGTCGCTGCCGGGCGACATCGGCTGCGGGCAACTCCTCGAACTTCATCCAGCCTCTGATGCCGTCAGTCTCACCAGCCTTCAAGTATTCATACGCCGTGACCGCGTTGGCGATGCCCAGCAGCGTCGCAAACTGCTGCAGACGTTCCATCGCGAACACAAAGTCGTCGCGATCGCGGCGCAGCAACTCGCGCATCGGTTCGGGACCGCCGCGCAGGAGATCGCCAAATATCTCGGGGTGGCCGATCATGGCTTCTTGCTCTTCGCGTCCCTCCTCGCCGAAATACCCCGGCAGGGACCAATAGGAGTCGACTTCTTTCCCGCCTCGCCAGAACCAGTAGGCCAGCACGTCGTCATCGTGGACCAAGACGTGCAGCACGTCGCACCCCAGCCGCTGGGCAATCTCCAGACCCACGGCCTGGTCTTGGCCATTATTCTCGGGATAAACGCCCACCCAGCCGCCGAGCACCGGCCCGAGAAGACACTTGATGCCCCTCGCCTTGGCGACTTGCTCGGCTGCCTCCCGCACCTTTTCCCGATCTTCACACCGCACCTGCACCGATCCGTAGAACCCGCCCATGAGGCACCTGCCTTTCGTTCGGATGTCGACGAGTCATATCCGAAAACGGTCACAAGCCCAGGCCGCCCTCACCCCTGGCCCCTCTCCCGCTTGCGGGAGAGGGGTCTACTGAACGCCTAACGCCCGCCTATACGGTTCAAGGCGGCTTGCCACTGCTCAAGCAATCCGAGGTCGCGGGCCCATTGCCCAATATACGTTTGGTCGATCTGATCGCCGCTGACTTGCAGCATGGCGGCAATGTCGCGCAGATGTTTTTCCGATCCGCCTTCGCGAAAATACCAAAGCTTGCCAAGAATCACGTCTTCCGGCGACGCCACAAACGCCTCCCGGCCCGGAAGAATCGGTTGACGGGTACGTCGGGCGATTTGCTCGCGCCCCCAGGCGTCATCGCGCGCAATCATGAAGTCGATCTTGTTTCCGGACGTGGGATGAATCACGTTGAACTGGCCGCGAGTTCGTGCTGCTTCTCGCGCCGCGGACAGGCTCACGTAGAACTCCGCCGCAGGGAAGGCGGCGCACAGCCGCTCCACAGCGTCAGCGGTCAGACAAAGCACAATGTCGATGTCATTGGTATATCGCGGCTCGCCATAGACCGCGCTGGCAAATGAACCAACCACCGCGTACGACAGTCCCTGGGTTTCCAAGATTTCGACGACGTACCGCAATAAGTCAGCTTGATTCACGGTTGCGCCTCCTGGCAATCTCCCGATTGATCTCGTCGGCGTTCCAGTCGGGATGCCGCCAGCGTAGGTTGGTCTCCAGCATCAACCGCATCGTCCGTTCGGCGTCGAAGACCATCGCCACTCGCTCGGCAGGCGTCTTTCGCCGCAGCCCTTCGACGATCCTCTCGTCGAGCAGTTCCACGCGACGCCAGGCCTCAGACGCCGGGAGATTAGACATCCAGATTTCTCGCTTCCAGCGCGTGCTTCTCGATGAACTCGCGGCGGGATTCGACTTTTTCGCCCATCAGGATGCGGAACAGGTCGTCGGCGGCCTCGGCGTCTTCCATGGTGACTTGCAAGAGCGTGCGATGGGCCGGGTCGAGGGTGGTGTCGCGGAGCTCCTCGGCGTTCATTTCGCCCAAACCCTTAAAGCGGGTGACTTGCAGGCCCTTTTCGCCGGCCGACCGGACGGCCGTCAACAGGCCGCGGAGGTCTTCCAAACCGGTCACCAGCTCGCCGCGGCGGAGCCGGTAGCGGGGCTCCTCCACACCCGTCCGCTCCTGGGGGATGAGGCTGTCGATCTCGAAGCTCATGCCGCGGAGGGTGGCCAGTTGGTTGTTGATCGAGCGGACCTCGTGCAGCTCGACGATGTGCAGCCGGCTGCGCGGCTCCTCGCCTTGGCCCTCGCCGTTTTCATCCTCGGCCAGGTCGAACTCGCCGCCGACCTCTCGCTCTTGGGCGGCCACAAACTCATCAAGCTGTTCGCGGGTGGTGAACCAGTGCTGTTGGCTGCCCAGGTAGACGTGGTAGATCGGCAGCCGGCCAGTGCTCGGATCGCGGCGGGCAGCGTGGGCGCGGAGGCTGATGCCCCGCCGCTCCAGGGCCACCAGCGAATCCTCCAGGGCGGCCAGGGTGCGGCAGAGCCGCTCCATCTCCTTGCCCTGGATCGTGCGCCCGTCGCCGGGCTCGAACACCGCGTCGGTCAGCCCGGCGTCGAGGAGCTGGGCTTTCATCTCCTCCTCGGTCTGCACGTAGTAGACTTCCTTCTTGTGGCGGACGCGGAACAGCGGCGGCTGGGCCACGTAAACGTAGCCGCCCTTGACCAGGTTGAACATCTGCCGGTAGAAGAAGGTCAGCAGCAGGGTGCGGATGTGCGAGCCGTCTACGTCGGCATCGGTCATGATGATGATCTTGCTGTAGCGGCGCTTGCTCAAGTCCATTTCCTCGCCGATGCCCGAGCCGATGGCCGAGATCATGCTGCGGACCTCTTCGTTGGCCAGCACCTTGTCGTCGCGGGACTTGTAGGCGTTGATGATCTTGCCGCGCAGGGGGAGGATGGCCTGGTACTCGCGGATGCGACCGCCCTCGGCGCTGCCGCCGGCGGAATCGCCCTCCACCAGGTAGAGCTCGCAGCGGTCGACCTCGCGGCTGGTGCAGTCGCGGAGCTTGCCGGGCAGGCCGCCGCCGCTTAGGGCCCCTTTGCGTTCGCGGACCAGTTGGCGGGCCTTGCGGGCGCTTTCGCGGGCTTCGGCCGCCAACAGCCCTTTTTGCACGATCAGTTTGGCGGTCTTGGGGTTTTCTTCCAGGTACGAAGCCAGGTAGTCGCCGACCGCCGAGTTGACGATGCCCTCGACCTCGCTGTTGCCCAGCTTGGTCTTGGTCTGGCCCTCGAATTGCGGCTCGGGCACCCGCAGCGAGATGACCGCGGTGAGCCCCTCGCGGCAGTCGTCGCCGCTGGGGACCAGGTCCTTGTAAAGGTTGGCCTTCTTGCCATAGGCGTTGATGGTGCGGGTGATGGCGGCCCGAAAGCCGGACAGGTGGGTGCCGCCTTCGGTGGTGCGGATGTTGTTGACGTAGGAGTGGACGTTTTCGGTGTACTCGGCCGAGTACTGCAGAGCCACTTCCATGCCCACGCCTTCGTACTCGCCGGCGATATAGATGATGTCCTCGTGGGCGGGCTCGCTGGCCCGGTTGAGATACTCGACGAACTCCAGGATGCCGCGGTCATAATGGAAGGTCTCGCCCTCGCCGCTGCGCTTGTCGCGGAAGATGATCTTCACCCCCCGGTTCAAGAAGGCCAACTCTTGCAAGCGCTGGTGGAGGAGGTTGTACTGAAAGTTGGTGTTGGGGAAGATTTGCGAGTCGGGCTTGAAAGTGGTTTTGGTGCCGCGGCGGTCGGAGCGTCCCACCCGCCGGACGTCGCCGATGGGCACGCCCCGCTCGTACTCTTGCTGATAGACGTGTCCCTCGCGGCGGACCTCGACCTCGCACCACTCGGAGAGGAAGTTGACCACGGTGACGCCGACGCCGTGCAGCCCGCCCGAGGTCTGATAGGCCCCTTTCTTGAACTTGCCGCCGAACTTCAACACGGTCATCACGCCCTGCAGCGTGGAAAAGCCGAGGTCGGTATGGACTTCGACGGGGATGCCGCGGCCGTTGTCCTCCACGGTGACCGATCCGTCGTTGTTGATGGTGACCGAGATCTCGGAGGCGAAGCCGGCCATCGTCTCGTCGATCGAGTTGTCGACCACCTCGTAGACCAGGTGGTGCAGCCCGCGAAAGGTGGTGTCGGCGATGTACATGCTCGGCCGCTCGCGGACGTGCTCGAGGTCGCTGAGGTGCTCGAGATCCTTGGCGCTGTAGTCGGCATTGCCGCCCAATTCCGGTCCCCCACTAGCCTCGTAGTGGTAGTTGGTCAGGTCCGGGGGCAGTGATGGTTCGTTGGATTCGTTTGGCTCGTTGGACATGGCGTTATGGTCCCAGGTGGTAGTCGCGGCCGATCAGCGCCACACGCGCCTTTGTAGACCAGACGAAATGGTAATAGAGTTGGTGAAAGACATGGCCCATGAAAATCGACCTTGACCTGGCGATTCATAAGGCCCCCTTGGGGGCCTAAAGAGGAAAAATTTCCACCATCGTTTCTCTTCCCCAGGCGTAGAACGCCTGGGCTAGAGAAAAACGAATTCTCCCCCACGAGGGGATTTGTCCTTGATCCTTGTCATCGTATTAGCGTTTCCCTGTGACCAACCATTCCACCAACGGTCTCACCTGATCCTGGCTCATTCAACCCTCCCCGCACGAAAGCGAAGGTTCTTGATCTGTTCGTCCGGGAGCAACTCGGCCAGTGTTGCCAGCAGGCTTTCCTTCTGAAACCCTAGTTCCTGGATGAGGGTCGAATTGGCCACCACCACTTCCAGCGTGCCGCGGGAGATCTTGCCGACCCGCGAATACTGGGCCACCAGCGGTCCGGCCGCCTCGCGCCATGCCCGCTCGAGGGCCTGGCGGCTCTGCAGCCGGGCGTATCCGTGTCTGGCCATCAGCTCCGAAAGGAGGCTGCCGATCGCCTGCGGTTCTCGGGGAGAGGAAATGCGTTTTACTGCCATACGAATTCCGGTTTCTGTTTCGGATCATAGACAACTGGTTGCGTCCCTCACCCTCACCCTCTCCCGGAGGGAGAGGGGACGGCTCTCCACTTTCAACCCTCAACTCTCATTGTTCGCGGGCCAGGGGCATGACCACATACGCATAGCCGTCCTCGGTGCTGCACACCGCCGCGCTTTCGGCGTTGCGGAGCTCGACGGCGATCGACCCTTCGGCATCCAACACTTTGAGGAAATCGCTCAAGAATCGCGGGTCGAGGGTGATCGAGACTTCGCTGCCGTCGTAGGCGATGGGCAGCTCCACGTGGGATTCCCCATGCTGGGCGCCGTGGCCGGCCAGCACCGCCTTGCCGCCGCCGAAGGTAAAATCGACGCCGCGGCGCTCGTCGCTGGTGACGATCATCGCCTGCCGCACGGCCCCATAGAACGGTCCCACCGTCAAGTCGATATGAATCATGCCCTCCCGCCGCGGAAACACGTCGCGCCACTTGGGATAACGGCCCTCCACCAAGCGCGAGTAGACCACCGCATTACTGCTGCGGAGGAGGACGTCGTTGTCGCGGGCGGCCAGTTGAACATTTTCTTCGTTGTCGGCCAAGACGCGTTCCATCAACTGCATGGCCCGGGTGGGGATGATGGTGGTGCGGTCGCCGGTGGCGTGCCCGCCCACTGCGCTGGCCGCCCCTTCCTGGCGGGCCAGCCGCCGGCCGTCGGTGGCCACCGCGGTGATGCCGCGGTCGTTTAGTTCCACCAGCACGCCGCCCAAGGCGTAGCGGCTGCTCTCGTTGTCCGTGGCGTACACCGTACGGCGGATAATTTCACGGAAGAAACGCGCCGGCAACTCGTGGAACTTTTGCTCCTCAAACGCTTGAACATTGGGAAACTCGTCGGGGTTCTCCGAGGGGAGCTGAAACTCGCTGTGCTGGCCGCGCACCCAGGTCTTGCGGCCATCGCTCTCCAGGCGGAGCTTTTCATCGCCGCTCTCGGCGAGGATTTTGCCAAACCGGTCGCGGGGCAAGATGACGCTGCCGGGCGCCTCCACCTCGAATCCGGGCACTTCGATGCGAAGGCCGACATCGAGGTCGGTGCCCATCAACGTGGTTGTTTCCGTGCCGGCATCGAGCTTCACGTTCTGCAAGATCGGTTTCGGGCTCCGCGCGGGGGCCACCATAGCGGCCAGTTGGAAGGCGTGCAACAGTCTCTCGCGTTCGCAGGTAGCTTTCATGGCTCGTGTTACCTTTCTGGTTATATGCTTACAAATAGTCAGCAGAATTAGGGTATCGCCGTCAAGTGTTGATGCCCATAGCGGCTATCGCTGCAAGAATCGGCGCCGCCAGCTTTTAAGGATGACGTGGAGGCGGCCCGGGCTGTGCAAAACGCGTTGCCAGCTTGTCGATGCTCGGTTGCCGGTGTTTTCATGGCGGCTCGTTCTCTGACCTGCCGAGGCGTCGCTGTTGATGGCTGAGCGGAAACCGACCAGCCATCGCCGCTCCATCGTCATCTTTTCCACAACTCCTCCCGTAAATCGTAAACGGCCTCGCGTATGGCCGCGTCGCGCTCCAACAGGGCCTCCGTCTGCCGGCAACTGTGCAGCACGGTGGCATGGTCGCGACCACCAAAGTAACTACCCAACTCGCCAAGACTAGCCTGGCCGTAACGCCGGGCGAGGTAAACGGCCACCCCGCGGGCAGTCACCAGGGCCCGCCCCCGCCCCGCGCTCCGCACATCGGCAAGCTTCAGAGTGAAGTACCGCGCAGTGGCCAGGGCAATGTCGTGCAGGGAAGGTTCACGTGGACCTTCGCGGTGGGCGAGGTATCGGCGGATGGCCCGCTCGTCAATCTTCTTTCCTTGAAGCTGCTGCCGGGCCGCCAGGAGCATGAGCGCGCCGGACAACTGGGGGACCGTGCCGACCAGCCCCTCGGCCAACTGCCGTGCCAGCGAGGCTGGCAGCTCGACCTTGCGCTGCGCGGCCAGCACTTGTAAGATCGCCGTGCGGGCGTCCGGCCCGGGACACGCCAGCGGGACCAGCAGCCCGGCCGTCAGGCGGCTCTGCAGCGACGGCATGATCCCGGGCAGTTGGCTGGGGGCGGCCGAGGCGGTGACCACTACCCATCCGCCTCGCGCAACGGCCGCATCCAGCGTGTGAACCAACTCCTCTTGGGCGCTGAGCTTGCCTGCCTTGCGGGCGGCCAGCATGCCGAGATCCTCCAGCACCAACAACGATGCCTGGCGATACTTGGCGCGAAACTCTTCGACCGCCTGCGTCTCGATGGCGTCGGCCAACTCGCGGGCGAAATCGACGGCCGTGGTCGAGACCACGCGGTCGCGGTGGTGTTGCGACTTCCAGCGACTGGCCAGACCGCGGGCGAGGTGCGACTTGCCCGTACCGCTGGGACCGTACAGCACCAGGGGGCTGTAACCGTCAGACGCCTCGCTGAGCACCGCATGAACGGCAATCTCGACCAGGTGGTTTTCCGGTCCGACGACGAAGTGGCATGGCGCGACAGCCCTCTGCTGCCCACTGAGCACAGCCACCACGCTCCCCTCGAGGGGGATGTCCACAACACCGCCTGCCATTCCGGCTCCATCCTGCCTAAAGGCCGTCATCCGAAACGGTTATTCTAGCGATTGGGCCATAGATTGAGGAGGTGGGCAGGCAAGTCAATCCGCCATGCGAGCGGCTTGGATTACCGGGAATTAGCCGGTGCGAATTGCCTACCTCGCCTTCTTTCTCGGCGTCAATTCCGCCAACCTCTTGAGCGCCTCCCGCTTGCCGATTCCCCGTACCGCAACCAGGGCGGCAAGCTGGGCTTTGCGGGGGGACGATTTTTTCTGTTCCCAGTTGTAGATCGTTAAAGGCGATACGCCGACCAGCTTGCCATAATCCGCCGCGGACAGCCCCAATCGGCTCCGTTGAGCTTTCACCGACCGGGCGGAAAAGCGGACACCGTCCAATTCGGCTTCCGAGTCGGATTGCGGCGCTTGCTGCCGGGCAGTTTGGCTCTTCAACAACTTGATCTCGCGCTGCTGCTGCCCGAGAAATCGCTTCAACTTGGCGATCTCGGTCCGATAGCGAACCGAGGCCCGCTTAAGGTCGAGGGTTGCGGACTTGGCTTCTCGTTTGGCGAGGCGGGCGATTTCGGCTTTGATGACAACCGCGATGTTGGGCATGGCTGGAACTCCATGGTGGGCTTGGATATGCGCTGGTATTTTACCACCGGCCGCCACCGGCTCGCAAGGTGTCGGCCGTCTTTCTTGCCGATCGAAGAACGAGTAGAATACCTATTGATGGAGGGCGGATGGATGCCGGAAATCAGCCGATTCTTCGGAATTGTGATTGCCATGTACTGCGACGACCACCCGCCACCCCATTTTCACGCCATCTATGGCTCGGACCGAGCGGAGTTCTGCATCGATCCGATCGGAATCCTGAAGGGGCGCTTGCCGCCCAGGGCGTTGGCGCTTGTTACCGAGTGGGCCGCGCTCCACCAGGCGGAATTGTTGGATGCCTGGGATCAACGGGGCACTGGGCAAACGCCGAGAAAGATTGAGCCTCTTCGGTAAAGGGTGAAGATATGACGGAGTTATGTGTGACGGTCACTAATTCGCGAATCCTCGACGGGTATTGTCTTGAATTGACGTTCTCCGATGGCGTTCGCGGCACCGTAGACCTCGCCAACCGAATTGTCGGCCGCGGCGGCGTCTTCGGTCCGCTCGAAGACCCGAAGTTCTTTCGCCAAGCAACCGTCGACAACGAGCTGGGCACGATCGTTTGGCCAAACGGCGCCGACTTCTGCCCCGATCTCCTCTACCGCTGGGCAAAGGGAGAAGCCGTTCCGCGCCCGCAGTCAGACCGGATTGCGTCGTAACGTGCGATCGGGTGGAGGATACGGATGGAGAGCGGGTGAGAATCCCTATTTCCGCCGGATGCCAGCAAGGGAAGGAAAAACCCTTCCGACACTGTACCGTCCCTCAAAGAAAGAATTCAGAGATTACAGACCGCCGGTGGCCTGCTCACGGC
>JAJYGU010000289.1 GCA_021784975.1 Planctomycetota bacterium | reverse complement strand
ATACTTTTCCACCGCCGCCACAAGCTGCCGGGTGGTTTCCAACTCGGGCAAGATTTCCTCGGGGAACCGGCCGCCGAACTTCTCCTCCAGCGAGGCCACGATCTCCATCCGCTCCAACGAATCCATACCTGTCTCGACGATCGGCGAATCGAGCGTCATGCCGTTGGCTCGCTCCTTGGCCACCCGGCGAATCTCGGCCAGCACCAGCTCGGTAAGCCGCTGGTTCAAGGGCGGTTGCCGACCGTTCTTCGAAGGCGAGGCGAGCCGCAAACGCCGGTCGGCTTCCGTCGCTTCTTGTTCGGCCGACCCCTGACCCTGGAGATCCTCGTCCCGCCCGACCACCACCGGCTGCGGAACTACTTGGCCGGCCGACCATTGGTCGACCACCTCGAGTGTGCCGGCCAAAAAGCCATCGCGGCAGGCATGGCGCTGAATCTTGCCGCTGGAGGTCTTCGGTACGCTGCCCGCCTTGATCAGCACGATCACGTCGGGCGACAACTCGTATTCAGCGGCCATCGCTCGCCGAATGGCGGCATACACCGGCTCGAAATCCGATTGCTTGTGGCGCTCGATCTCTTGCACGATTACCAGCCGCTCCGCGCCGTTGGCTTCCACCGTAAAGGCCGCCCCGCAATCCGGCCGGAGCCGCGGATGGCTGGTTTGAATGGTGTGCTCGATGTCTTGGGGATAGTAATTGACCCCGTGGGTTATGATCAAATCCTTCCGACGCCCGGTAACGAACAACTCACCCTCGCGCAGGAAACCCAGATCGCCGGTCCGCAGGAACGGCCCGTCCCCGGTGTCCTGAAGCCGTGCACGGAAGGTCGCCTCGGTGGCTTCCGGATTCCGCCAGTAACCTTGGGCGACGCTGGCTCCGCGGACCCAGATCTCGCCAATCTGCTCCGGCGGACAGGTCGTCCGCGTGTCGGGATCGGCAATGACGATCGTCTGGTCGGGCAGGTCTTGGCCGCACCCCACCAGCGCCCGCGTGCCCTCCGCATCGGGCTTGGACTCGATCACTTGTCGCCGCGCCAAGCCCCCGGCATCGAAAGCGCGGGTGATCGGCGGCTGCGATACGTATCCGCCCGAAACAATCAGCGTGGCCTCGGCCAAACCAAAACACGGATAAAACGCCTCTCGGCGGAAGCCGCACGGCTCGAAGGCCTCGCAAAAGGCGTTCAAAGTCTCGGCACGGACCGGCTCGGCGCCGTTGAAGGCCACCCGCCAACTGCTCAAGTCGAGCGTCTTCCGCTGCTCGGGCGTAATCTTCCGCACGCACAGGTCGTAGGCGAAGTTCGGCCCGCCGCTGGTGGTGCCCCCATAGCGGCTGATGGCCGACAGCCACCGATAAGGCTTTTGCAGAAAGCTCATCGGCGACATCAATACGTTCGGCCTACCAACGTAGAGGGGCTGCAAGATCCCTCCAATCAGCCCCATGTCGTGATAGCTGGGGAGCCAAAACACCCCTGTGCCCGAGCGGGTGTGCTCGAACGCATGGGCAATTAGTGCTGAGTTGTGAACCAGATTCGCGTGGCTCAGAACCACCCCTTTGGGTGAGCCCGTCGAGCCGGATGTGTATTGCAAGAAGGCCAATGTCTCGCCATGCACGTCGGGCATGGTCCACTGGCGGTCCATTTCCGCGGGGATGTTGCTGGTGGCAAGCCAGGTAAGCTGCTTCAGGCGGGGTGTCTCGTCGATTAGCGGCATCACTCGATTCAAGACCACCTCGGTGGTCAGAGCGACTTTGGCCTCGGCGTCGTCGGCAATGGCTTGAATCCGGTTCAACGACCGGTTTCGCCGTGGCGGATAGACGGGGACCGCAATCACGCCGGCGTAGAGGCAGCCAAAGAAGGCCGCAATGAAATCGAGCCCCGCCGGGTAGAGGAGCAAGGCCGTTTCGCCCGGCAGGTCGTGCGCCTCCAGCCAAGCCCCGATTGCCCGGGCCTGGCGGTCTAACTGGCGATAGGTCAGGTGGATCTGCTCGTTTTCGCCGTCCACCAGATAGGTGAAGGCGAGGTCCTCCGGCTGGCAGCGAGCGCGGTGCAGGAGCAGTTCCACCAGGTTGGACGGTCCGAAAAACGATCCAGGCAGGTGATCCAAATGCACGTCAGTTCAGCCTCCCTCTTCCATCATTCTTCGCCGCGCCAGCCATTGGATTTTAGGGTTTTGCCGGTTTGTATGCAATTGCAACCAAGAAGCTGCCGGCAATTTTTGCCCAATTCTCCTATTTCGCGATGATCAGGCGACAAGCCACACTGCTCGGACAAATTGACAATTGAGCCGCGATTCGCTACCGTGCCCAATGGAGCCGCCCGCCATCCAAGGGACCCTCGCGACCGAGGGGCCGGCCCAGCTTTTGCCGCGAGGCGCAGTATCGGAGTTCTGGTGATGGTTCGGATTGTTTGTCCGTCATGCGCAAGCAAACTCGACGCCAAAAATGAATTGATCGGTCAGGTGCGTAAATGCCCCAAGTGTGGTCAACCGGTGTGCATTGTCCCCGACATCGATTTGGACCAGTCGCCGGCCTCGGCCGATGGTCCGGTGTCAGCCCAGCCGGACCCGCCTGCCACCGAGGGGGGGTTGGCAAAGCCCGAGCTGCCGAAGCGGCTCAACCGCGAAAGCCATTACCTGATCTGCACGCGCACCCAGCTCGTAGCCGCCTGGACCAATAACGGCCAGGGCTGGCTGCTAAAGACCGATGCCGGCCTGGTCAACGCCCGGCGGAACGCCGACCAGATCCCTTCGGCGGGCGACTTCAAGCTGGTGGAACTGAAGCTGGAGCTCACCGGCGACGGTCGGCGGCTGTCGGGCTTACGCATCTACCAGCTCGCCAACCGCTGGGCCCTGCTCGCCCTGGCCCATGACGACGATCAGATCACCGAAAAGATCACCGGACTGGGGGCCCTAAACCGCGAGCAAAAGTTTGTGGTCCGCCAGGCCCTCAAGGACCAATTCATGCGGCCGGTCTGGGAGAATGCCGCCACCGTGCTCGAATACCTGGCCAATACCGACTACCATTCGCACGAGGTATGAGCGCCGACGCCCTAAAATCCGCCGACAAGCCGGCCCCTAGCTTACACCCCTTTCGCGGCGCAGTGATCCGCGGGTTGGCCGTGCTCTGTCCACCGCTATTGACGGTTTTGATCTTCGTCTGGGCGATCAATACCACCAAGAGCTATTTTCTCGAGCCGGTCACCAGTTGGGCGAGGGACGGGCTGGTGTGGTGTCTGCTGGATAGTCACGACGACCTGCCGCTGCAACACCCCGGCGACCCGAACGATCGGACCGCAGTGTACCGCGGCCGCCTCTACCATGTGCTCGACGACAACCACACCTTCATTCCCGAGCATGTTTACAAACTGGTGCAGCAGTCGGCCGTTCCCCTTCCGATTACGGCCGAGGGATACTACCGACGTTACGTCGACCTGACCTTCCTGCGCCCCTACCTGGCCATTCCCTTCTTCTTGGCGGTTTTCGTTTTACTATTATACTTCTTAGGGAAGTTCATGGCGGTCGGCATCGGCGGTTTCCTGGCCAGCTCGTTCGAGCGGATGATCGGGCGGCTGCCCGGCGTGCGGAGCGTCTATTCGGCCGTCAAACAGGTCAGCGATTTCTTGTTCACCACCCGCGACATCCAGTTCACCCGCATCGTGGCCGTCGAGTATCCGCGCAAAGGCATCTGGTCGCTGGGCTTTGTTACCAGCGAGAGTATGGCCGCCATCCGCGACGCCGCCGAGGAGCCGGTGCTGGCGGTGCTGATCCCCGGTTCGCCGATGCCGGTTACCGGATGCACCATTACCGTCCGCAAGAGCGAGTGCATCGACCTGAACCTGACTTTTGACCAGGCGTGCCAGTTCATCGTCAGTTGCGGGGTGGTCGTCCCCCCGCAACAGCTTTGGCACCTGCGGTCCGCCGCCACCGGCTGAATGACGGCCTTGCGTTTCTCGGCGGTCCTTCAAGGTCCCTGCAACTCTCCCCTTCCAACTCTCCACTTTCGACTTCCATGACCGTTCGCACCCGTTTCGCACCGAGTCCCACCGGATACCTGCACATCGGCGGGGTCCGCACGGCGCTATTCAACTGGCTCTTTGCCCGGCAGAATCACGGGCAGTTCATCCTGCGGATCGACGACACCGATCAGCAGCGAAACGTCGACGAGGCCTTGCAGCCGATCCTCGACGGCCTCCGCTGGCTGGGGATCGACTGGGACGAAGGCCCGAAAAAGGGAGGGCCGTTTGCACCCTATTATCAATCCAAGCGACTGGATCGCTACCAGGCAGCGGTTGAGAGACTGCTGGCCGGCGGGCATGCCTACTACGACTACGCCACCACTGCCGAGCTGCAGGCCGAGCGACAAGCAGCCGAAGGCGAGAAACGGCCGTTTCGCTATAGCCGCCGCTACCTGGCCGAGACGCCGGCCGATCGGGCGAGGTTCGAGGCCGAAGGCCGCCAAGCGGTGGTGCGGCTGAAGATGCCAAGCGAAGGCACGCTGGTGCTCGACGACCTGGTCCGCGGCCGGGTGGAGTTCGACTGGGCCCGCGAGCAAGATCACGTGGTGCAGCGGGCCGATGGCACCTGCCTCTATCACTTGGCCAACGTGGTCGACGACTACGATTTCCAGATCAGCCATGTGATTCGCGCCGAGGAGCACCTGTCGAACACGCCGCGGCAGGTCTTCATTCTTGAGGCCTTGGGCTATCCGCGGCCGGTTTATGCCCATCTGCCGTTTGTGGCCGAGCCGGGCAGCCACACCAAATTGAGCAAGCGGAAACTGCAAAAATACTTGAAGAACCGCGACTTCGCCGCAATGGTCGCCCATGCTCAGAAGATTGCCGAGGCGATTCGTCATCCGACCGAAGCCGACGCCTTCAACCCGGTGATCGTCGACTTTTACCAGACCGTCGGCTACCTGCCCGAGGCAATTGTCAACTACCTGGCCCTGCTGGGCTGGTCGTTGGACGACAAGACCGAGCATTTTTCGCGTGAAGAGCTCATCGAGCACTTTTCGCTGGAGCGGGTGAACAAGGCCCCGGCCAGTTTCGACCCCAGAAAGCTCATGGCCTTTGAAGACTGGCACTTTCAGCGGCTGTCCCGCGCACGGAAAGTGGAACTGGCGGCGCCGTTCCTGCAAGAGGCGGGCCTGGCCACCTCGCCGATCAGTGCAGAAACGCGGCGAATCATGGAAAAGGTTGTCGCCGCTGCCGGAGATCGGATCAAGGTCGCCGGTGACATCCTGTCCTTCGCCGATTTCTTCCAGCCCGACGATCAGTTGCTTTATGATGAGGCGGCCTTCGACAAGCACCTGCGGCAAGGAAACGGCGCCGATCTGCTGTGCCGCTTCCGCGACCGACTGGCGGCGCTAGAACCATTTGACCCGCCGGCGCTGGAGGCGGCCATGCAAGATTTCGTGGCGGCCGAACAAATCAAGCTCGGCCAGATCATCCACGCCGTGCGAGTGGCGGTCACCGGCAAGTCGATCGGCCTGGGGCTGTTCGACACGCTGGCCATCCTCGGCCGCAGTCGCTCTTTGGCCCGCATCGATCGGGCGCTGGGAAGGCGGTGAGGCACCGCAGGCAATTGCGGGAAGCGGGCCCAACGATACAATAGCCTGACATGGAAAGCAAATACGAGATCATCCTCTATTGGAGCTCCGAAGACGACGCCTACATCGCCGAGGTTCCCGAGCTTGCCGGCTGTATGGCTGATGGCAAGACGTATCAGGAAGCCCTCGCCAATGCCCAGCGTATCATCGAAGAATGGATCGAAACTGCCAGGGGGCTGGGTCGTCCTATCCCTCAACCCAAAGGGCGCTTGTTGTATGCGTGAACTACCGGTGGAGGTTTCGTAGGGCCGTTCACGGCCCTTTCCGCCGTAGGCGGTGCGAGGCCCGGCGTTTTACGCCGGGTTGAGAGGCGGCAACAAATTGAATGTCAGGCCCGTTTGACGGGCCTCCTGTCCGATGAGCCACAATTATTACAGCGAAATCAATCTGCATATCACGTGGCACATCAAGGACAGCTTGCCGATGCTGACGCTGCCAGTGCAACAGGTCGCTTATCGTAGCATACGCCAGCGGATCATTGACACGGCCGGCGCATTCCTTCACGCAATCGGTGGCACCGAGACGCACACACATCTTGCGGTGAGCGTTCCGCCTACCCGAGTGATTAGCGAGTTCATCGGGCAATTGAAGGGAGCGTCATGTCACGACGTCAATAAGCCACTTGCTCAGCGCGGAAAGCAATTACAATGGCAGGCGGGCTACGGCGTCGTGAGCTTCGGAACGGGCGATTTGGAGTGGGTTAGGGAATACATTCAGAATCAGCGGGAGCATCACACGCGGAGCCGCGTGCATGATCGGCTGGAACGCATAACAGAGGTGGTGGCCGAAACGAAAGGAACCCCGTAAACGGGGTTGACACGACAGCAATGCGGAATTGGCCTGACCCGGCATGAATGCCGGGCCGAATACCGCCTGTCGGCGGCAACGCCCGTAAACGGGCGTAGGGTTCCGGCGTAGTTCAGCCGCGCGCCGGCCTGATGATCGCGTCCTGCGTTACGTAGCCCGCCGTGCGCTCGGTGTGTGCCCCACATCCGTAATGGAAAGCGAAAACGCCATCTTTCCGAGGAGCCAAATATGAAATCCCGTGCTCTCTTGTGCTTGTTCTTGCTTGTCGCCACCGCCGCCTTGGCCGACGAAGGCTACATTAAGGACCAAGGAAATCGCTGGACTCTGGGGACGGCCACCACCGAGCGGGTGATCGCCCTGGAGGATGGCAAGTTGCTGTTAAAGAGTCTCAAGAACAAGGTCACGGGACGGGATCTCATCCGCCCCGACGCCCCTTCGGTCGAGTTCTTCGTCGGCCTCGACGGCGCCCAGCAGCCCGTCACCGCCGCCACCGGCCGCTGGAAGCTGATCCGTGCCCGGCAGACGAAGCTCAAGCAAGGCGAATTGCAGTTGGACCTCGTGGTTGAGCAGAAGCCCTTGCGGGTCACGAAGAGCTATGTGGTCTATCCCGGCACGAGCATCGTTCGCCAATGGGCCACGTTCGCCAATGTCGGCGACCGACCCATCAAGATCATGGAACCGGGGTTTCTTAGCGAAACGGTCTCCCCAGGCGATCCCCAACAGCTCGACTTCCTCTGGATGACCGGCGGCGAGAACCAGCCGGGTTCGTGGATGTTGAAGACCGAGAAGCTCAGTGCGACCAAGCCGCGGACGTTCGATTCCTACGACCCGTTTCCCGGCGGGCCGCCGGTGTTTCCCGGCGACGGCATCAACGCCAAGGTGCTGCACAACGGCCAGCAGGTCTGGCCGGCCCGCGGCTGGCAATACCTACCCAATGCGACCGTCACCGCGAAGGCGGATTTTGAGCTGACGGTGGCCGCCGGCGACAAGCTCGTATTCCTGGTCAACATGAACGGCAACATCGGCTTCGACACCACCGCCTTCGACCCCACGATCAAGTACGACGACGGCGAGACGCACCTGGCCTCGCGCGAGTTCAGCGACCGGCAAGGCCGCAGCGGCTGGCGGTATCAGTACCTTCAAGGCGGCAACTACGTCGATCTGGTCTACTACCCCGAGCACCAACAATGGCGCAAGCAAAAGGACAACATCACCGGCACGCCCTTTGTCGGCCCCGGCCATCAGCATCCCGACGTGAACCAGGACGCCGCACGCGTGTGGACAGCGCCGAAGGCCGGGCATATCCGCGTCACGGCCGCCGTGTGCAACACCGGCAACCAATCCGGCGGAAGCGGCGGCTACGGTTTCCGCATGGGCACCACCA
This sequence comes from Planctomycetota bacterium, assembly GCA_021784975.1. Taxonomy (GTDB): domain Bacteria; phylum Planctomycetota; class Planctomycetia; order Pirellulales; family Thermoguttaceae; genus JAJYGU01. The sequence continues at coordinate 2,280 of JAJYGU010000289.1, read as the reverse complement.
GCTACGCCCCCTGGTACGCCTTGATGGCCAAAGACTCACACAGCGGCATGGTGATCGGCTGGGACTATTTCGGCCATTGGGCGGCGTCGTTCCAACGGACGCCGGGCGGGGCCGTGACCGCGCGGCTGAGGGTGGCCGGCCACCGCCAAAGCCTTGCACCGGGCCAGTCCGTCACCACTCCGAAGGCGTTCGTCGGCCTTTTTGTGGGCGACTTGGACGACGCCGGCAACGAGGTGCTCGATTGGCAGTATCGCTATCTTTGGGACTACACCCGCGAGCCCTGGTTTCCCGCCATCCGCGTGCTCGGCTACTGGATGAACGGCACCGGCTGGGGCCAGCCCGGCGTGGAGTGGACCGGCGGCAACCCCGACCTGGCGAGCACCTTCCGCAAGGTGTTTCGCGTCGCCGACCTGATGCGCCGCATCGGCGCGGACGTCTACCATCGCGACTGGGGCTGGTGGGATCGGGCCGGCGATTGGAACGGCCCCGATTTCCGAGCCACCGGCGACTACCTCCGCAAATCTGGCATGGGACAGTTGATCTACGCCTTTCTCTACACGGTCGACCTGCGATCGAAGGTGGCCCGGCAACATCCCGAGTGGCTGATCGGTTCAACGCTCGACATGTCGCAGCCGGCGGTGGTCGAGCACATGCTGCGGCAGCTCGACGACTTCCACGCTCGCTGGGGCGATTTCGAGTGGCGGAACGACAGCACGCCCACCTGCCCGCGCGGCGGCGACGACACGCCGCTTCTGGGCCAGGACGCCGGCCTGCGGCAGGTCATCCGCGGCTTTTTGGACAAATATCCCGGCAGCGCGTTTCAGGCGGTTAACGGCGGGGGCAACAACGCCGGCTACGACTACGCCCGCTATGCCTCGACCGTTTCCTTCAGCGACGGCGCGGTGGGCATCATCCGCAACTATTATGCCTCACTGCTGCTGCCGCCCGACAAGACCAGCGATATTCCGGATATTTGGAATCCCGCCCACTATGACAAGGCGACCTGGCGCGGGCTGCTGTGCATCAATTTCGACATGACCGGCGACACCTGGGATCAAGCTAAACTCGAAGGGCTCCGCCAGTTGATCGACATCTATCACTACCTGCACGCACAGAAAGTGGTGGGCCGTTGGGTGAAGGTCTATCGGCCGCTGGTGGCGGGCGACGATCCGACCATGTACTTCCAACGCCTCAGCGGCGACCGCCACCGCGGCATCATTATCCCCAAGCGGCCCGCGCCCGGCCCGGTCACCATCAGGCCTAAAGGGCTGCTGCCGGCCGAGAGCTACACCGTCACCTTCCAGGAATCCGACGCTGTGCAAGATCGCTCCGGGGCCGATTTGATGGAGCGCGGGATCCACCTGCAAAAAATGCCGCCGGGCGAACTGATCTACCTGAATCTGCCCCTCCACCCCGGCAGCAAGCTCGACAAAGAGCCGCCCATCGCTCCGAGCAGCGTCACCAAGGCGGCGGCCGAAAACATGGGCTATCCCGGCATCGAGCTCACCTGGCGGCCGGGCCACGACAACAATTGGATCTCGTACTACGAGATATTCCGCAACGGTGTAGCCATCGATCGCGTGGCCAAGGGTTTTTACTATTTCGACCATTCGGCGGGGGCGGACCTGGCGGCCAAGTACGAAATTCGCGCAGTGGACGGCGCCGGCAACGTGTCGCCGCCTGTTACCGCTGCCGGCCCAGCGGCTCAACCGTCACTGATTGTCGATGATGCACAGACCGGGGGACTGTCCCAATTTTCGCGGCGGGCACCACGCGGGGCGTGGTCGGCCGCAAAAATGGGACTCTCCCCTTCTGCGCACCGGGGACTGTCCCAAATTTCGTCCGACGAAATTGGGACTGTCCCCTTGGATCGCAGGGGACTGCCCCAATCTTCGTCCGACGAAAATGGGACTGTCCCCTTTAGAAGTGCCGCAGTCCTAAAATACACCGGCTCCTGGCAGCGACAGACCGGCCTGCAACCTGCCTACGCCGGAACCCTAACCAGCTCGAACGAACCTGGGGCGACCGCCTCGCTCAGTTTCGAGGGCAAAGAGGTCCTCTGGTTCTCGAAACTCGGCCCTATGGCCGGCGCGGCAACCGTGAGCCTCGACGGCGGTCCGGCGGAAGCCATCGACACCTATTCGGCCGACGACATTTGGGGCGTGTGCGTCTATCGCAAGACATTCCCCAACGCCGGCCGGCACGAGCTAAAGATTACCGTTTTCGGCAAACACTGCCCGCGGGCGAAGGGTTCCGCAGTTGCCTGCGACGGCTTTCGTG
>JAJYGU010000338.1 GCA_021784975.1 Planctomycetota bacterium | reverse complement strand
ACACCGCACGTTCCTTGAGCGTCTTGCCTTTTTGATGGCCGACGACCATCACCTTGTAGGCGTCGAGCTTGGCCCAGCCGCAGCGGATCGCCCGGTCGTCGCCAAAGAACTTGTCGCCGTGCAGCTCGACAAACTGCTCGAAAACCAGTTCCAGGTAATCGGTGGTCATCGGCCGATCAGGATGCCGAGCGACCTCCACCGTCTCCCACGGCTTCAAATTGGAATAGATTTGCTTGGTCAGCTCGGTCAACTCGCGGCGCAGACGGCGAATTTCGTTGCGGACCTCGGGGGTAGGCTCGGTCTTGGTGTCGAGTTTTTGCAGCCGGGCTTCAAGATCGTAAATCGGGCGCTCGAAGGACAGTCGATGGTCGTTACCATTCATGCCATACCCCCCTGATTCTCCAGTCATCGCAGCTTCGCGGCACCAAATAATCCTATCGTCCGCGCGCGGATTTGTCACCGGCACTTTCTCAAATTTGTCGGTTCCCGCTGCCCGGCACTTTTACAAATCGGCAGGCCTTGCTGCCTTGAAGTGCCTAATTGTACGGAACTGACGCAAGAAATCTGCCACCGATTCGGGGCGCTGTTCGGGGTCTTTTGCCATCGACCGGCGGACCAATTGGGACAGTTCCGGCGTAACCGAAGGGGAAACTGACTCTAGAGAGGGGGCTGCTGACCTCAAGTGTTTCGTCAGCACTTCGTTAGGGTCGGTCCCGGAAAACGGGGGGCGTCCCGCTAACAATTCGTACGTCGTGCAAGCGAGGCCGTAGAGGTCGGTCCGGTCGTCAACATGTTCGCCGCGAATCTGCTCAGGCGCCATATAGTTGCGAGTCCCCTGGACCTTCGACCGCCGCGCGAACCATCCGGCCCATCGCCGGACGAGGCCCGGCTTGCGGCGAATCGCCAGGGCGAAATCGATCAGCTTGACCGTGCCGTCATCCGCCACCAGAAAATTGTCCGGTTTGACGTCGCGGTGAACCCAGCCCGCCCAGTGGACGGAGATCAGTGCCTCGGCTGCCTGTTGGATGATTTTGGCAGCCAGCGGGGCAAGTCTGTCGACGCCCTGCTGAATCCGTTTTTTCATGTTGGGGGCCGAGAACCACTCCATGACCAGATACGGCTTCCCTTCATTCGCATCATAGCCGTGGATCGAGATCACGTGCGGGTGGACTACGCTCTGACCGACCAGCAACTCGGTCCGCAGGTAGCCGGCATGTTCGCGGTCATGGCGAAACGGGTCGAGCACGACCTTCAGGGCCACCATGCGGTTGTAGGCGTCATCGCGAGCCTGCCAGATCTGGTAGACGCGACCGGTATGGACGAGATTCAGCAGTCGATACGGACCCAAATAGCCCGGAACTTCTCGAGACACAAATATAAGCCTCGTGCGGGCCGCACGTCGGGCTGCCCTTCGATCCCCTGGCTGGCGCCGGCCGCCACCTGCAGGTTCATCTAGTGTAGCGTTAACCGGAACCAGCCGCAACGGAACCAGACGCCCTGCCCCCCTGCCCTGCCCCCTCGCCGTAGTCAACTTTGAGAAGGAAGAGTCCTTGCGGCGGCGCCGTCGGGCCGGCAACGCGGCGGTCGCCGGCCCGCAGCACCTCGCCCGGCCAGTCAACCGGTCGGCGGCCGTTACCCACTTGCACCAGCGTGCCGATCAAGGCCCGGACCATGTTGTAGAGAAAGCCGTTGGCCTCGACCTCAAAATCAACGAAATTCTCGCGCCCTCCCCTGCCCCGCTCGACTGGAAAATCGAAGATCGTCCGCACGGTGGTTCGCCGCTCGGCCCCGCTGCTCTGGAAGCTGCGGAAGTCGTGCCTCCCCACAAGCCCGGACGCCGACCGCCGCATGGCTTCGGCGTCCAGGCGGCAATGGGGACAGTGCCAAGAATAGCGGAGCTGAAAGGGGTCGCGGACCGGACCGTCGCAGATTACGTAGCGGTAACGTTTTCGCACTGCGTCGCGGATGGGATGAAAACTCCCGGCCGCCTCGGCCACACCGAGCACTGCCATGTCGCGGGGCAGCACGGCGTTCAAGGCCCGGCAAAGCACCTCGGCCGGCAGCGGCGAGGCAGTCCGCCAGCGGACGATCTGGCCGAGAGCATGGACGCCGGCATCGGTCCGTCCGGCGGCCAAGATGTCGCCCCCCTGCCCCGTCACCTGGCGAATGGCGCGCTCCAGGGCGCCCTGGAGGGTCGGCCGCTCGGGCTGCAACTGCCAGCCGGCATAGCTCGTGCCGTCGTAGGCCAGGGTGAGTTTCAGAGTTCGCATCCGATCGACGAGATAGGCAGATTACTCTGTTTCTTCGGCTAACGCCTTGCGAATCCGGGCGTTGGCCTCGGCGATGGCCTTCAATTGGTAACTGCGGGCATTGCTCCAGGTAATATTGAAGGTCCGATCCTGCCATTGGTAGTCGTATACCCACAGCGCCGCCAGTGGCACCTTAGCGTGCTCGATGGCCGCCAGCAAGGTTTGAAAACGTTCGCACTCGCTGGCCGCTCCGTGGGCGCTGCCCGCCCCGAATTCTCCCACAAACAAGGGCTTGTGGAGGCGACGGGCAATGCCGGCCATGGCATCGACGTATCCCGTGGGCACGTCGTAGAGATGAACGCTGACAAGATCGACGGGATCGGGGTTGTCGTCCCGCAGCATCCGGGCCTGCTGTTCGGGCGTGTCGGTCTTCCAGCTCTTTTCTTTCCAGTTGTGCCAGGCCGACTCGCGAGGACGGCTATTGCCGGTGGAAATGACCCGCGAATCGTCGTACTTGCGTACTTCCTCGGCGAAGGCCACAAAGGCCGCCCGGACGACCGCATAGGTCAGTTCGTCCTTCGCGGTGCGGCTGTTCGCGGTGCCCAACTGAGGAACCACGGGAGGCCGGTGCTGGGCGGCGTTGGGCAGGTCGGCCGCCAGATTGTATTCGTTGCCCAGCTCCCAGCCCCAGATTGCCGGGGAGGTGCGATAGCGAGTCACCACGTCGCGGACGTAAGTGCGCATGTAGGCTCGGGTCTTACTCGCCGGATTGCCCCATTGGTCGAGCGATTCGCCGACCAGGTCGGGCACCGTAAAGTCCGCCCAGAACAGGCTGGGGATCAGGCCGATCTTGTGCTTTTCGGCACAGCGGACCACGTCGTCGAAGCGGCGGAAGAACTCCCGCGGATCCTCTTGATACAACCTCTGCTCCTTGGGCCAGAAGCCGCAGCCTTCGATGCGGGCGAACGAAATCTGGGCCTTGGCCAAGGCCGCAAAGCCGGCATCGTAGCTGGTGTTGTGCGGATCGGCCAGGTGGCGGGCAAAGGCGTCGAAGTAGTTCACCCCGATGCCGCGATACGGCCTGCCCTCTCTGATGAGCATGCCGTCGGACCGCACCGTGAGGCCCAACGCTGCCGGCTGAGCGGCCGGCGAGCCCTCAGGCGATGCACCTTGGGCCAAACCGGCGCCAAGGAAGAGAGCTAGCAGCGCGACAGTGGTTACGGCGATCATCTCTGTCCTCGTGGACCTTGCAAATCCGAAATCCGAAGCTCGAAATCCGAAACAAATTCAAATGCCCAAAATTCAAAACCCAAAAACGAACGCCGGTGTCTCACTTTTTTGAGTCTTTGAGCTTCGGGTTTGTTTCGGATTTCGGATTTCCAGCTTCGGATTTAGCCGGAAGACTGGGCGATCAGCAATTCCGCGATCTGCACGGCGTTGGTGGCGGCCCCCTTGCGGAGATTGTCGCTGACGCACCAGAACGCCAGCCCGTTGGGGCAGGAAAGGTCTTCGCGGATCCGCCCGATCAACGTCTCGTCGCGATGGTCGCCGTTGATCGGCATCGGATAGATCTTCTTCTCCAGCTCGTCGGCCACCACCAGGCCGGGAGTGGCGGAAAACAGTCTGCGGGCTTCTTCGACGGTGATCTTCCGCTCGGTCTCCACCAGGATGCTCTCGCTGTGGCAGTTGTTCACCGGCACGCGGACGCACGTCGGGCACACCAAGATCGACTCGTCCTCCAGCATCTTCCGCGTCTCATACACCATCTTCATTTCTTCCGAGGTGTAGCCCTTGTACTTGGGAGAGCCGATCTGCGGGATGCAGTTGAAGGCGATCGGGTGCGGGAAGCACTCATAGGCGTAGTTCTCGCCGGCCAAGAGGGCCTTGGTGCCACCCAACAAATCGCGCGTTCCCACCAGCCCGGCCCCGCTGACGGCCTGGTAGGTGCTGACGACTACGCGACGGACCCGGCCGGCATCGTGCAGCGGCTTCAGCGCCTGGACCATCTGGGTGGTCGAGCAATTCGGGCTCGAGATGATCCCTTTGTGCCCGCGGACGGCGTGCGGATTGACCTCGGGGATGACCAGCGGGACGTTGGGGTCCATTCGCCAGTAGCCGCTCTCGTCGATCACCACGCACCCGCGGCGAACGGCGTCGGGGATGAAGTCGCGGGCCACCTCGTCGGGGGTGCTGCTGATGACCAGATCCACGCCATCGAACACCTCCCCCTTAAGCTCTTCGACGATGATCTCCCGGCCGGCAAAGGCAAGCTTCCGGCCTGCCGATCGCCCGGAAGCCACAAACTTCATCCGCCGGTGCGGGAATTTCCGCGATTCCAGCAGTTCCCGAATAATGGTCCCCACGGCGCCGGTGGCGCCCACGACAGCCACACAATCAAACACGGACAGCCTCCTTCAACATAGCACCTCATTATGGCAGGAGATCAGGGAAATCTCAACCGTAGCGCCACCGCCAAGTGGAGCTCCTGGCAGACCCGCCCCGTAAACAAAAAAGCCCCCGCCACGGCGAATGCCATAGCGGGGGCCGGGTTTTGCGTAAGGATATGTCGGTTCCCAGTCGTGGGCTGGGCCACCGGCCGCGGGCCTAACGAGCCAAAGCCAAGCCGTCCGTTTCGGCGGCGTTGAAATCGAAGGCCAGGGCTCTGGTCTGCCCAGCATGGATTGTCACCGTGCGGGTGTCTTCGAGGATTTGTCCGTCGCGAATCACCTCCACGTGGACCACATACCGGTAGGCGAGCCCCACTTTCAAGCCGTGCGAGACATACTGCCGATGGCTGCCGGTGCTGTGCGTTTGGCGGCCGTTGATGGTCACCCTCGCGTCCGACGGAACCCAGACCGTCAGAGAACCGCTGGTTTCGGAGGGCAGGCCGCTGGTCTTGGGGGCGGCTGGGGTGGGAGACTGTGGCTTGGGTGTCCCCAGATCGGAAGGCATCGGTGGCAGACTTGGAGGCGTAGCCGCTGGTGGAGGGGCCGGAGCCGGCGTGGCGGGCTTTGCCGGGGTCGGAGCGGGACCGGGCGCGGCTAACGGCGCGGAGGTCACGATTGGGGCGCCAACGCAGCACGGGTCGTAAGCGATCCCGCAGCAACCGCATCCCCAACCCCACCCGCAGCAACCACACCAACGATGCAGGCAGCCGCAACGCCACCCGCAGCCCCAACCACACGGCGACCAGCAACGGCCCCAACAACCAAATGGCCGACAACAACCCCACCAGGCATTCGCTTTGGGCGCTTCGGCCGCCAGAACTATGGCCACGACCACGCCCATCAACAAGAGTTTACCAGTGCGTCGATTCATGGGCTCCCTTCTCCCTTTCTTCAAGAGACGGACATGCTTTTTGGAAACACTTGGTAGCATAGCAGACGAGCCGGGAAAATCAAGTAGTTTGCGTAGTATTGAGCGATTTCGAGGTCTGTTGCAATTGCGCAAGTTAGAGCGATTTTCTTGTTGCCACCTACGTGTGCGGTAAGAAATTCATGATGTTAACTATCATCGGCATGTTTCGCAAATTAACACAGAACTGCAGGCCCTCGGGGTGCATTCTGAGTCCGTATACATACCATGAGGGGTGTGCATGTGGATCAATCGAACCCTATCGTTTCGCGGGCTTAATTTCGACCGCGTCGAAAGAGATTTGGCCGGTTGCTCCGAACAGGCCGAGGCGAATGATCGCTTCCCGAGTTCTAGGAGGCACCGCAAGGACCTGACTTTCGGCCGTCCAGTCAAACGTGCCCTGCCAAGGACCAATGCCGGCCTGACCGATGGTGGCCCGGTTCTCGTCGTAGAACAAGAGGGCGATCACCGGCAATTGCTCGGCGTTTTGCCCCCGGCGAACGTCCTTGCAGCGGACCCAGGCGGAGAGCTGCAGCCGCGGCACCTTGCGGCCGTCGATCGCGAACCCCTGTAGGGCGTGGCTATGGCGGCCGGGCTCGGTGTTGCTGAAAGTGACATACCGCTTCCCGTCCGGCGCAATCCTGCTCTCGACGCTCGTAAGCTGCCGTTGATAGTGCCACCCCACCGGGGTGGGCGGATTGCCCTCGACCTCCTCGAAGCTGCCGTTGTCGAGCCGCGGATGCACCGGATCGGGCTGCACCTTTCGCGACCGCTCGGCGGTTCCGGTCATGGGCACGAACAACACCGGTTGCAAGGCCTCCGACACCATTTTCCGCTTGACCTTCTTCATCAGATACAGGGTCTGCTTGTAGCGCTCGCCGACGGGGATCACCATGCGCCCCCCTTCGCGGAGCTGCTCGACCAATGCCGGCGGAACCTTCTCGGGCGAACAGGTGACAATGATCTTGTCGAACGGGGCATGTTCGGGCCAGCCTTGATAGCCGTCGCCGACTTTCACGTGAACATTCCTGTAGTGCAGCCGCTTGAGCAGCCGCTCCGCCTTTTTGCCCAGCGGGGCGACGATTTCAATGGTGTACACTTCCCCCACCAGCTTCGACAGCACTGCCGCCTGATAGCCGCTGCCGGTGCCGATCTCCAAGACTTTGTCGTTAGGCTGCGGGTCGAGCGATTGGGTCATCAAGGCCACCACGAACGGCGGCGATATGGTTTGACTTTCGCCGATCGGCAGGGCCATGTCGAAGTACGCCCGCTTCCGCTCGTTGAGCGGGACGAACTCGTGCCGCGGCGTAGCGCGCATCGCCTGGATCACCCGCGGATTGGTAATGCCCGCCCCGACGATCTCTTCGTCAACCAGCTTGTTGCGGGCGCTGTCGTAGGGCGAGCGGGCCTGGGCGACTTGCAGATCTGCGGCCCAAATCAGGACCGACAGGCAGCCGAGTAACATCCGAACGGAACGATGGGCATGATGCATATTGCTATTATAGAACGCCTTGCCGCGTGCTCCTAAGGCAACGGCCCTGTTTTCTACCGGCCGGTTCCGCCATAATTCACTGAAGCGGCGTCTTGCCAAGTTTGTAGGGTGGGTCGAGCGCAGCGAGCCCCACCAGTTGCCAACGTGCGGAGCTTTGAAGGTGGACTGCCGTACGCAAGGAACGATGATGCAGAACTCGGGCCTGAAGGAGTACAGCGTCGACTACCTGCTCCCGCGGGTGCAGACCCCGGCCCAGTACGTTGGGGGGGAATGGAACGCCTGCCGAAAAGACCCCGGCGAGGTCCACGGCCGGCTGTGCCTGGCATTTCCCGACGCCTATTCGATCGGCATGAGCTGCCATGGGCTGCAAGTCCTCTACGACATCGCGAATCATTGCGAGGGCTGGGCATGTGAACGCGCATTCACACCATTGGCCGATATGGAGAAGTTGCTCCGCGAGCACCGCCTGCCGCTCTACAGCCTCGAAACGTTCACCCCCCTTTCCAATTTCGACGTCCTGGGATTCACGCTTCAATACGACCTGGCGTGCAGCAATGTGCTGACGATGCTCGATCTGGGCGGCATCCCGATCCTGGCCGAGCAGCGGACCGATGAGCACCCGCTGGTGATCGCCGGCGGGCCATGCGCGGCTAACCCGGAGCCGATGTCACGGTTTATCGACCTGTTCGTCGTTGGCGACGGCGAAGAGGCCTTGCCGGAGGTCTGCCGGCTTTGGTTGGAGTTGAAGGAGTCGGGCATGGGACGCGAGGCGATGTTGGCCGAGATGGCTGGCCGACTGCCCTACGTCTATGTGCCGCGGTTCTACGAACCGCAGCCGAACTGCGATGGCCGTCCGATGGCCGTCCGCCGCACGCGCAACGACGTACCCGAGCGGATCGAGCCCGCCGTGGTGGCCGACCTGGAGGAGTTTCCGCCGCCGCGGGCACCGGTGGTGCCCTACGTCGAGTGCGTGCACGATCGGATTGTGGTCGAGATCATGCGCGGTTGTCCGGGCAGGTGCCGCTTCTGTCAGAGCACCACGCTCAAGCGCCCGCTGCGGACGCGATCGGTCGAAAGCATCGTGCGGGCGGCCATCGAGCAGTATCGCACCACCGGCTACAACGAAGTGTCGCTGCTGTCGCTCTCATCGAGCGACTACCCGCGCTTCGACGAACTGGTGCGACGGCTTCAGGAGACGTTTCGCCCGCTGGGCGTGGCCGTGTCGCTGCCCAGTCTGCGGATCAACGAGCAGTTGCGTTCCGTCGGCGAGCTCTTGAACACCGACCGGCACTCGGGCCTCACGCTGGCGCCGGAGGTCGCGCTCGACGAAACGCGGCGGCGCATCGGCAAGCCGCTTAAGAATGAGGATCTCATGGCCGGCTGCCGTAATGCCTTTGAGAACGGTTTTTCGCGGGTGAAGCTCTATTTCATGTGCGGGCTGCCGGACGAGACCGAGGACGATCTGGCTGGCATCATCGACATGGCCCAAGCCATCTCACGGCTCGGCAAGGAGGTCCGCGGGCAGTGGGCCACGGTGGTGGCCAACGTGTCGAACTTCGTGCCCAAGCCGCAGACGCCTTACCAGTGGCAGGCGATGCGGCGCCGCGAGTATTTTGAGGAAGCCCACGAGATTCTCCGCCGCCGGAACCGCTTTCGCAGCATCCAGGTTAAGTGCCACGACATCGAAACGAGCCTGCTGGAAGGAGTAATGAGCCGCGGCGACCGGCGGGTGGGCGAGGCGATCGAGCGGGCCTGGCGAGCGGGGGCCAGATTCGACGCCTGGACCGAAAAGTTCCAGCCGGCGATTTGGCGGCAGGCGTTGACGGAGGCCGGCGTGGACGTGGAGAAAATTTTGCACCTCCCCTGCCCTGCCGACACCGCCCTGCCCTGGGACCACATCGGAATCCGCCAAGGCCGGGCGTATCTGGAACGCGAGGGATTGGGGGCGTGAGGCGTGGGGCGTAAAGTCCCCCTCTCCCTCCGGGAGAGGGTTGGGGTGAGGGGACGTTCGCCAAGAGATTTGCCATGTCCAGAGTCTTGACCACCAGTGCGGCGAACCACGAAAGCCGGAAAAAGCGAAATCCGGAAGACGCACGCAAAGGCGCAAAGGACGCCAAGAATCACATTGATGGCAGGGTGAAGCGATGGATGCGTGGCGACTGCCGGCAGGATGATTTGGCACACATTTCCTATAGCGCGGTGTAACAGGTGAGGAGACTCTCTCATGTCGATGATCGAAGCCATACGGCATGCAAACCGACTCTTGCCCGGAATGCCGGCAGCGGAGGGTGAAGAGGATGCTCGCTGGCAGGCGATCATTGCGGTTGGCGACTACATTCAGACTGATCCAGAGGCAGTATGGGAATTCGTGCGCCGTTGGGGCGTGCATCCGCAAGTGGATGTGCGCGACGCAATCGCCACTTGCCTTCTGGAACACCTGTTGGAGCACCACTTCAAGACGATTCTGCCCCGCGTCGAACAGGCCATTACGGAAGACCGTTTGTTTGCGGACACGCTTCTCCGATGTTAGAAGTTCGGACCAGAGAATTCCGGGGAAGGCTCCGCCGAGATTGGACGCTTGCAAACCCGATGCAGGAAAAAGCTACAGCAATAGTCCTCGCATGCGGCGAGACGAAGCCAGCCCGTCCTGCCGCCAAGTGGTCTGTGGGTATAGGTGCGCTGCACGGCACGCCCAATAGTGCGCTCCCGAGAATGCTGGTGAAATAGGGCTCTATATGTGCGCGATACAAGCCTGAGCGAGGTCTTGCCCCGCGCCAGCCCACAGTTGTCGAATATCACGTTTCACGCGTCCGCTCGCTCTACGCCCCACGCCTGCCTCCCCTCCCCTCCCCTGCCCCGATGTATCGCCTGCTCGCCATTGATATCGACGGCACGCTGTTGAACAGCCGCCACGAACTGACGCCGCCGACGCTGGCCGCCTTGGCGCGGGTCCGCGATGCTGGCATCCATATATTTCGCCTTGA
>JAJYGU010000268.1 GCA_021784975.1 Planctomycetota bacterium | reverse complement strand
CGTACTACAAGTCGAAGCACTGGCAAGTCCTGACCAACAAAGCCTTTGGAATCCCACTGACGAATGCCGCATAACGCCTACAAAAGTGCAATGCTCCCATGCCACACTGCAATTTGAGGTCGAGTTGTTGAAGATCAACTAGCGAGAACGCGATGCGACACCTGGCCCTTTGCACGTTGGTGCTAATGGCCGCCAGCCCTGCTTACGCGGCGGATCGCAAGCCGGCCCGGCAAGAACCGTTGGAAGTCTCGTTGACCGTTCGCCTCGGCAATCCGGTGAGCGTTTCCGGGGGCGACGACATTGCCCGTCTGCGGCACCTGGCCTCCGGCGTGGGCTGGGAGTTTTCGCCGACGCCGGCCACCACCGAAGGGCTGAAACACATCGGCATCAAGACCATCCGCTGCATTAACGTCGATTTGCCGGGTCATTTCACCCAAGATGGTCAATACGTGGTCAAGGAGCCGAACTATCTGTTGGCGAACCTGGCGACCTGCCGTGCAGTGGGAGCACGGCCGCACGTGGTGATGGCGGTCCGCCCGCCGGACGCTTTGCAACTTACCGAGCAGGACTTGCCGGCCGCCGAGCGCGGCGTGTTGGGCAGCCAGCTCAAGAAGGCGGTTTTCGGCCCGACCGATTGGACGCGTTTTCGCAATTATTGCAAGGCTTTTTTTCAGTATGTGTTGATCACGCAGGGTTTCGCCGACGCGGAGTTCGAAGTGTGCAACGAGCCGGACACGGGTGGGACGGTCGTGCCGCGGCCGCCGAAACCGCCCATGGGGTCGGCGGCCCTATATGCGGCCTACTTCGAGTGGTATCGCAACGTGGCTCAAGCCGCGGTGGAGTTCGAGCGAGCGCATGCCCCGCGCAGAATCCGCCTGGGTGGTCCGGCCTTGGCCTGGGCCTTCACTTTTCATTTCGGCGATTTCAACTGGGCTAGCCGGTTCTTGCGCGACTGCGGGCAACAGAAGGTGAAGCTAGACTTCATCGGTCTGCACTACTATGGCAATCTCAGCTCCTTGAACGGCGAGTATCCGTCAATCTATCCTCCCTTCACCAGGATGCTGGACGATACGCGGCGGGCGCGCGATCAATACTGTCCCGGCACACCGATCGCTCTGACCGAATGGGGTCCGAGCTACCACACCGACAATAGCCCGACGGCACGAGTCAACGCGAACCACCTGGGCGCTGCCTGGAGCGCGGCCTTCCTCAATACGATGCTGGCGCACGGCGTCGATTCCGCGCTCTACCTGGTGACGACCGATCTTGCCCAACCCAGCCCCGCCGGCAAACAAGAGAATATCTGGGGATGGCCGGCCCTGTTCGTCAATCATCAGGTTTTCGGCCAGGCGTATCCCAAGGCCACTTATCACGTGTTCGAGATGGTTCATCAACTTGCCGGGCAGCGGGTCGCCGTCGAAGGCTGCCGGGGCGCGATCGGAGCCATCGCCGCTGCCGACACCCGGCAACGCGTGTTGCGGCTGCTGGTGTGGAACTTTCAGGCACGGCTGCCCGAGGGAAGCCCGGCGGAAGACCTGAGCGCGGAAACCCGGCTGAGCCTTGGTGTGGCCGACGGGCAACGCTTCTTGGGCGCGGATCAGCCCAAGGAAGTGCGGGCTTGGCTGGTAGGTCCGCGCGCCGGCGACGCCGTCGGCGTGTTCGACTGTGGCCAGCCGCTGACACCGGCCAATACCGCCATGAAGGCGGAGCGCTTTATAGTCTGGCGTGATTCGCCGCAGGTGCGAGTGAACCTGACCCTACCTGGGGCCAGCGTGTGCCTGGTGCAGTTTGGCGGGCAATGATCCCGCCGATTGGCGCGCATTCTTGTCTCGAATAGTTGACCGGCGATGATTTCACATTTGCCATCACAGGCTGTGTATATATCGCATTTTTACGCTCGTGCTCGCCAGTTCCGATAGCTGCGGCAATCTGGGAAGACTATGCGCGTGGTAGGGCATAGCATCAAGGTGACGATTCTGCCGGGTCGATCTAACAACGGTGAGACCGCGATCGCGTGGATGGAAAGACCATGCGATGTGGTGCTTTCCTATGTGGCGGCTGCCAGAAAGCGGCCGCCAACGCGCTGCCGACCGTCCTCGACTGACTTCCCATGGCGAACCACACCGCGCGGCCTTTCATCTCCGGCCCGATCCATCCGCTTCTCGGCGGCTGGCGCGTCGGGTTGGCCCTGCTGTTGGGCAGCAATCTTCTCTGCGGCAGCCCCCTGATCGCCTCGCAACTTCGGGAAACCCCGATCGTCAAGGCCGTGCAGCGGGTCCACAGCGCGGTGGTGAACATCCGCGGCGAGAAGACGATCACTACCCCTGGCGCCGCCGGCCAGCCGGCCGAGGGCAGCCGCCGTGTTAATGGCATGGGCACCGGCGTCATCATCGACGCCCGCGGCTACATCATGACCAACTACCACGTGGTCGACGGCGTCCGTGAGATTTCCGTCACCACCGCCGATGGCCAGCGGTATGGCGCCCGGCTGGTGGCCCGCGATGCCGAAACCGACCTGGCCATCATCAAGATCGACGCCCCAGACGTCTTGCCCGTGATCCCGATCACTACCTCCTCCGACTTGATGCCCGGCGAAACGGTCATCGCCTTGGGCAACGCCTACGGCTACGAGAACACGGTGACCCGCGGCATCGTCAGCGCCTTGCACCGGGCGGTTCAAATCAGCGACGCCCAATATTACGACGACCTGATCCAGACCGACGCCAGCATCAACCCCGGCAATTCCGGCGGCCCGCTGCTGAACATCGACGGAGACATGATCGGCATCAACGTGGCCGTTCGGGCCGGCGCCCAGGGCATCGGGTTCGCCATTCCTTCCGACAAGGTGACCGCGGTGGCTGCCCGCCTGCTGGCCTCCTGCGGCACGCATCGCGGCTGGTTGGGCGTGGTCTCGGCCAATGAGCCGGCCGCAGCCAGCTCGGGGATGGTGATCGGCACGGTGGAGCCGAACAGTCCCGCCGCCCAGGCGGGCTTGAATGCCGGCGACCGGATCGTGCGGGTCGACGACCTCGACGTCCGCCGTCCGCTGGACTTTCAACGGGCCATGCTGGACCGCAAGCCCGGCGAGAAGTGCCTCCTGGTGGCGCAACGGGCCGGCGCTCCGCGAACCTTCGACGTCAAGCTGGCCGACCCACCCGAGGTGGCAGCCTGCGGCGATCAGCCCGCTTGGGACCTGTTGGGCCTGCAACTCCAAGCCCTGCGTCCCGACATCTTCCGCCAGAGCTATCAGACTCACTACCGCGGCGGGCTGAAGATCACTGCCGTCCGCCCCAACAGCCCAGCCGCCAACGAAGGCATTCGGCCGGGCGACGTGTTGGTAGGAATGCACAAATGGGAGACTCTGTCGATGGCGGACGTGGCCTACATTCTCAAGTCGCCCGAGCTCGCCCGCCTCGGCCCGGTGAAGTTCTTCATCCTTCGCAACAGCGAAACGCTCTACGGCTACCTGCAAGTTGCGGTCCCGCAGACGGCCCAACGCTAGCCGTTCTTGGCAACGTTTGGCGATCATCCCGGTCACAGCTTGGCGGATGGATTTTCGGCCCGGGCTGTGCTATTCTGCGCGGTATGGAAGCTGAACTAATCGCCTGGCTGCGGGGACGCGTGCCGCCCCATCCGCTGGTCCGGCTGGGGCTGGGCGACGACGCCGCGGTGCTCAACCTGGACGGAGTGCGGGATTGCGTGGTGACCACCGATCTGTTGAGCGACCAGGTGGATTTCGAGTTGAGCCGGGTGGATCCCCGCCGCGTGGGCCGCAAAGCATTGGCGGCCAACTTGAGCGACCTGGCCGCCATGGCCGCCAAGCCGTTGGCCGGCGTGGTGGCGCTGCTTCTGCCCCGGCAAGGCGGCAAGGAATTGGCCGTGGCATTGTACGAGGGGCTCTTGCCGCTGGCCGAAAAATATGGACTGGCCGTCGCCGGCGGAGACACCAACTGCTGGGACGGGCCGCTGGCGATCAACATTACTCTGTTGGGAAAGGTGACGGATTGCGGAGCCCTCAAACGCAGTGGCGCACGCCCCGGTGACCACATCCTGGTGACCGGCGCGTTTGGCGGCAGCATTCTCGGCCGCCACCTGGACTTCGAACCGCGGGTCTGGGAATCGCTCGAACTGAACGCCCGCTACAAATTGCACGCCGGTATCGACGTGAGCGACGGCCTGTCGTGCGATTTGGCCCACGTTGCCGAAGAGAGCCACTGCGGGGCGGTGATCGACCTCGATACCGTGCCGGTGGCCGACGACGCCCGCCGATTGGCGGGACAACTCGCCGACGGCTCCACGCCGCTGGACCATGCCTTGGGCGACGGCGAAGATTTCGAGCTGATCCTGGCCGTGCCTCCGGCGGACGCCGAGCAGATGCTCGCCGAGCAGCCGCTTTCGGTGCGGCTCACGGAGATCGGCCAATTTGTGGCCGAACCGGGCCTGTGGGCTCGCACCGCCGCGGGGGATCGCCGTCGGCTGGACCCGCGCGGTTGGGAGCACAAGTAGGATGCTCATCTTCGACGCCCTCAACGAATCGGATACTGCCCGGCTTGGGGCGGCGTTGGCTGAAACGCTGTCTGACGGAACGACTCTGGCCCTATGCGGCACGCTTGGGGCCGGCAAGACGCGGCTGGTGCAGGCGATTGCCGAGGCGGCCGGCATCGACCGCCGTAACGTGGTGAGCCCGACCTTCGTGTTGGTGCAAGAGTATCACGGCCGCCGCACCATCTATCACCTCGACGCCTACCGCCTCCGCAACGACGACGAGTTCCGCGCCCTTG
The DNA here is from genome assembly GCA_021784975.1 of Planctomycetota bacterium. Taxonomy (GTDB): domain Bacteria; phylum Planctomycetota; class Planctomycetia; order Pirellulales; family Thermoguttaceae; genus JAJYGU01. The sequence continues at coordinate 5,318 of JAJYGU010000268.1, read as the reverse complement.
GGCCGGAGGAGTATTTCGAGGGCGATGGCTTAGTGCTCGTTGAATGGGCTGACCGCGTGGCCCCTTGCCTGCCGCCGGAGCGGATCGAGATCCGCATCGCAGTCACCGGTGCCGAATCCCGCCGCTTTGAAATCCGCGCCGTCGGCGCCCGCCATGTGGCGACCGTAGAACGCCTGCGACATAGGCTTGGAGGCGAATGTCCGTCCCCTCTCCCTCCGGGAGAGGGCTAGGGTGAGGGTGTGGGGCATTAGGCTCTCTGGGCACGAATCGTACCGAACGCGCGATCGTTATGCTACGATTAACGCGGCGTGAAATCCCACTTGGCGTGATTCGCAGATCGCACTATGCTGACTGTCAGGCGTTTGGTCGCTGAATCCAGTCGACCTCGACCGGAGGCTCGAAAATGGGCTACGACCTGCATATCACCCGCGCCGAAAACTGGTGCGAGAACGAGGGGCATGAAATCTCGCCGTCCGAATGGCACGACATAATTAACTGCGACCCGGAATTGCGTCTCGATCCGCAGAATGGTCCTCATTTTGCCATTTGGGAGCACGGTTCACTCGACCCGGCAGCCCAGGAAGAGCATGGGCGCCTCCGAGGTTGGCTCAATTGGAGCTATGGTAACATCGACACCAAGAATCCCGACCCGCCGCTTCTTGAAAAGATGATTGATATTGCTCGGCTCCTCGACGCGAGAGTGCAGGGCGACGAAGGGGAATGGTACCCCCATGACACCTCGGTTGCCGCGGCCACGCGTGGCAGGGTATTGCCAATTGGTTCAGTACAGTCGTTCGTGCTGTCGATTGGCGCATGGCTCACGTTTTTCGCGGTTGTCGTTCCCCTTGATGCGTCGATCCGACGGCATTACCCATCTGGTACACCAATACCCTACACATGGGGGTTGATCCTTGTCGGCCTCACCGTGCCTTCTCTGATGTCCGCACTCCTCGGTTGTTTGTTCGCGGTTTTCTCCATCGCAACTCGGATGCCGCGCGCGCCCTTTGCATGGGCCGCGCTGGCGATCAACGCTATGGGTTTTTGCATTCTTCGGTTCGCTCACTGAACATGACTCAAATGCCAAATGCAATCTCCTCCACTCGCACTCGCCCGGCTTGCTCTTTCACCCGCTCCGAATCAAGTCGGCAGGTCTCCAGGCGACGGAGGTTTTCGTGGGCGGCGGCCACGCCGAAACGCACGGCGTCGGGCATAACCCGGCCTTGATGGATTGCCCAGGCAACCCCGGCCGCCATCGCGTCGCCGCTGCCGATCGGGTTGACGATCTCTTCGGCCGGTAGCGGTTGCACGCGATAAGTCTTGGTCGCGCTGGTGAGCCAGATTGGGCCGGCGCCGTGAGTTATTAACACCCACTGGGCTCCCTGCTGATTCAGCGACCGCATGGCGGCGATCAGTGGCTCATCGCTCTCCAGCGGATGTCCGACGGTCTGGGCAAGCTCTTCGCGATTCGGCTTGACGACGAGCGGCCTTAGATCCAAAGTCGCCAACAGCCCCTCGCCGCGAAAATCGAGCACTGCCGGGCAAGGCGTGCGAGCGACCAGCTCGCGATAGAAGCCGCTGGGCGTCCCGGCCGGCAAGGAGCCGCTGATGACGGCCAGATCGGCTTTCGCGGCCTCTTCGGCGTAGACGCGGACGAACTCGGCCAGTTCGTCGGCCTTCAGTGCCCGGCCGTTTTCGACCAGTTCCGTGATCCCGCCGCGGCTGCGGTCCAACAGGGTTGTGCAAACGCGAGTGGCCGATTCGGTGACGATCCACCGCCGCGGGACGCCCAACTCATTCAGCTCGCGGTTGATCGCAGCTAGCGGCGGACCGCCCAGCGGCGCCAGCGTGAGGCTTGGAACGCCGAGGCAGTGCACACCGATGCCCACATTGATGACCTTCCCCTGCGCCATCCAGAGGACCTTGGCGGCCCGATTCACCTCGCCGTAGCGGAAGGAGTGGAAGACCATGACCTGCTGCCAAGCGGGCGTCAATCCGGCGACAAGAATCACAGCAGTTCCTCGAGGATGGCCGTCAGTTCTTCGTCGGAAAGCTCCCGCGGGTTGCCGCTCATGCTCGAACCCCGCGAGCTTTTTACTAAGGCGGGAATCCGATCGGCGGCAACGCCGACTTGGGCAAGTCTCCGTGGCACGCCCACCCGATCACAAAGCTGCTCGATGCCGCGCAGAAACGCCTCGGCGGCGGCATTCGTCGTGTCGGCGTTGCGGTCGAACAGATGGCGCCCGAGGCGGGCGAACTCCGCCCGGCGACATTCCATGTTCGCCCGGATGGCTGCCGGTAGCATCACCGCGCAGGCCACGCCGTGCCGCACGCGGCAGTGAGTGCCCAAGGCCGCGGCTACCCCGTGGGCCATGCCCAGTCCCGAGTTGGCCAAGGCGATGCCCGACAGCAGGGCGGCGTGCGACATCGCCTCCCGCGCGGCTTGCGAATGGCTGTTTTCCACGGCTTCTACGAGGGCCGGGACGGCGTATGTCAAGCCCTGGAGGGCCAGGGCTTGAGGGATCGGCTGGGCCTTCCGCGACACGTAGCTTTCAATCAACTGGGTGATGGCGTCCATGCCGCTGGCGGCGGTTACGTTAGGCGGCGCGGTCACCGTTAGCTCGGGATCGACCAAGGCGATTCGCGGCAGCAGGCGATCGTCGCGGAGGCTCTTCTTGAAGGGCGGATCGTAGCATGAAATGACCGCGTTCTTGGTGACCTCGGCCCCCGTGCCGGCAGTGGAAGGCATGGCCAGCACCGGCAGAGGCGGCTCGGCAATCTTCAGATCACGGCCGACGTTCTCCAGATAGTCCTTGACGGTCGGACTCTCGCGGTTGACCGCCATGGCGGCCGCGGCTTTGGCCAGGTCGATGGCCGCCCCGCCGCCGACGGCCAGCAAGAAGTCGCCTTGGGCGGCCTCTTGCCGCCGCAGCTCCTCCGCCAGCCGGTCGACGTCAGCCACTTCAGGTTCATGCGACAGCCTGGTGACGGGCCGCGGCTCGATGCCTTCGTCGTTCAGGGCGGCGAGGATCTCGTCGAGCCGCGTGCCGATGGCCTCCCGCCGCGCGCCGCACACCAGGAACGCCCGCCGGCCGAGCGTTCGGCCCAGCCGGCCGACCTCGCGCCGCCGGCCCCAGCCGAAGATGATCCGTTGCGGGACGAGGAAATCGTAGGAGAGCATTGGCTTTTGTTTCCTTCGATCTCGCAAAAGGGGACAGGCACCGTCGCGATACCCCAGTCGCCATGCAACCCCCAAGCTGTGCGACGGAGCCAGTCCCCTTTTGCGATCAGGCGGCCTGGGTACGTTGCGGGTCGGTGATCGCTTCCGGGCGGATCTGGCCGTCGTCGCTGACGTCCTCGAAGCGAACCGAGACCTGCTTCGATACCCCCGATTCCTGCATGGTCACCCCGTAGATCGTATTCGCGCAGGTCATGGTCTTCTTGGAATGGGTGATGATGATGAATTGCGTCCAGGTCAGGAAGCCTCGCAACACCTGGGTGAAGCGGTCGATGTTGGCCTCGTCCAGGGCGGCATCGACTTCATCGAGAACGCAAAACGGACTGGGCCGGCTGCGAAAAATCGCCAGCAAGAGGGCCACGCAGGTCAGCGTCTTTTCGCCGCCGCTGAGCAGGGAGATGCTCCGCGGCTCCTTGCCCGGCGGGCGAGCGACAATCTCGATGCCGCTGTCGAGGATATCCACGTTTTCTTCCAGAATGATATCGGCCTGGCCGCCGCCGAACAAGTCGCGAAAGAGCGTCTGGAAATGCCCGCGGACCGTTTCGAACACTTCGGAAAACAGGCGGCGGCTGTCGGTATTGATCTGATCGATGATCTTTTCCAAGGAGCTTTTGGCGGCCACCAGGTCTTGATACTGGCTGGCAAGGGACTGGTGTCGGGTTTCCAGTTGTTCCAGCTCGGCGAGCGATTCGAGATTTACGTTGCCCAGATTGTTGAGCTTGTGCCGCAGATCCTCGATTTCCTGCTGCACCGATTCCCGTTCGCAGGGCGGCTGGCCGTCGCTCTGACGATCCAGCCCAGCCAGCTCGATATGGTAATCCTCCCGCATCCGGTTGGCCAGATTGTCGCGATCGTGCCGCACCTCGTTGGCGCTGATCTCGACGGCGTGCAGTTTCTCTTCGAGTCTGCGGGCCCGGATGCTGACTTTCTGAATCTCGGAGACCAGGCTGCTGCGCTGAGCTTGGAGTGACTCACGCTGTTGAATCAGGCCGACGATTTGGGCTGCGAACGTTTCCAGCCCCAAATAGAGTTCGGCGATCTCGGACTCGGTCTGCAAGATGCTCCACCGCGAGACATCGGCCCGTCGGCCGCAATCGGACAACTGCCCACGGGCTTCGGCGATAGCCCGGTCGCGTTCCTGGCGACTCTCTTCGCATTGCCGCTGCCGAACGTGAAGGTTGCGCAACTGCTCTTCGCACTTGGCCAATTCCACCTTGATCTCAGTGCTTTCGCGATCGCCTGCCAGCCGGCGTTGCTCCAGGCTTTCCATCCCCTCGGCCAACTGCGCCAGGTGCGACTCCATCTCCCGGACCACCCCGTCGAGCTCCTGCCGCTTGCGGGCAGTAGCGGCCAACTGGTTGACCGCGGCGGCGTGCTGGGCGGCGGCAGCCTGCGCTTCGCCGTCCAACTGGGTCCGCTGCCCATCCAGTTGGCTGCGGCGCTCCTCGCTGGCACTCACGGTCACCCGATTGTCGGCCAGGGCGTCGGCCAGCCGCTGCTGCTCGGCGGTCCGCTGGGCGACTAATTGCTGCTGTGCGTCGACCTGCCGGGCGATTTGCGCCCATGCTTGCTCGGCCTCGGCGATGGCGGCCGCAATTTGCTCTCGCTCGGCCAACAGCCCGCGCAACTGGCTGCGCCGCGAGATCAGCCCGCTGCCGGCGGTCCGCGGCCCGACGGTCAGCGTGCCGTCCGGCTCCAGCAGTTCTCCGGAAAGGGTGACAAAGCTCAAGCCGCGGCCCGCCGAGCGGGCCAGCTCGATTGCCTGGGAAAGCCGCTCGACGAACCAGGTCCGCCCCAACAGCCGGTGGGCAAGGGCGACAAACCGCACCTGGGTCTCCACGAACTGATCGGCCCGTCCTAGAACGCCGGGCTGCCCTTCCAGAGTGGCCTCGGCGGTGGAGGGGCGCCGGGTAGCAAGGTCGTTAGCGGGCGCGTCAAGCCAGACGAATCCCACCCGGCCGCTGAGACGGCCGGCCTCGGCCAGCAATCGAGTTATCAACTCCGAGCGCGGGGCGACCACGTGCTGGGCCGCCTGCCCCAAGGCGATTTCCACCAGCGGGGCGACCTCGACACTGACGTGGAA
>JAJYGU010000010.1:9351-10100 GCA_021784975.1 Planctomycetota bacterium | reverse complement strand
AACGGCTGGCGACTCTCGACGTCGTGCGCGGCCTCCTCGTTTTCGAGAAGAACCGGCTATATGTCGTGAAGCCGATCAGCCAGCGGCACTGGACGCAGACTGCCGCAATGAATGATGCGGACGAAATTGCCGACACGATTCTCATGCGTCCTCTTGAGGAGGACGCATGACAGCTATCGGATCGCCCGCTGACTGGGCCAATTTGTTGGATTCCCTCGTCCCCGAGATTCTCGCACTGGTGATCGCGACGTGGGAGGAAATGCCGCCGCCGGCGAGCGATGCCCTTGAAGACCCAATATCGACCGCCTTTTGCAAGCGCCTCCGCGCGGGCCGCAATCGGTGCGATCTGCCGTTCGATATTTGGACTCAGCTCGTCGAACTCGATCCGACCGCCGGAAGAGACCAAGGCCGAATGGACATCGTTTTCAAGCCAATGGTGCCACGCGAGTACATCTACTTCTGCCTTGAATGCAAGCGGTTGAACGTAAGGGCCGCCAACGGCGTGCGGCCGTATGCCTCGGATTACGTCCGATTCGGGATGCTCAGATTCGTGCGAGGGCAGTATGCAAGCGTTGTCCGCAACGGAGGGATGCTTGCCTATGTTCTCGATGGCGACGTGCGCGCCGCGATGGCGAACGTCGAACGCAACATTCAAGCCCGCTTGTCCGAACTCGGCATGGACGCTCCTGGCGTATTTCTTGCGTCCGGGATACTTCCCAAAGACGAGCGGGTTCGGGAGACGCGGCATC
>JAJYGU010000010.1:0-9341 GCA_021784975.1 Planctomycetota bacterium | reverse complement strand
GCGACCCCATCCTTTCACACCCTTGATTAAATCGAGTAGTCATATGATTAAATAGAGTTGACCACGAGTCCCAGTCGCTTTGCAGGCTGCTCCTCGTAGGGTCAAGACGATCTACAGCGTCATCGCGTCTCCGCCAATCTCTGCTGGATCCTCTTCCAGCGCGAAGAGTCCAACGAGGCCGTCCCGCCGGGGCCGCAAGTGACAATGCCAGTGTAAGGCTGATAAACCAGCAGCATGTCAAGCCGGTTACTGCTCGTTTCGGTCACATCGACTGACGTGTCCACTTGCAGGTTACGAAAGTGCCTCGGACGCCCCTGCCGACGCGCCCAAGAAGGTGCGTTGAGAGTGCTTCAACCACGTCGACGGCGCGCGTCGCGGTGGAGGTATGGGCAAGACGAGAGATGGCAAGACAGTCCAGAGACAAGAGACAAGAGTCGGGCAAGGCGGAACCACCGATGAACACGGATAAACACGGACTGTTCACCGCAGAGGACGCCGAGGACGCAGAGAAACGTGAGGCGCTGAGCGATTAGGGATGAGGGATTAGGGGACGATCTGCGCAGAAGGGGGCAGCCCCATTTTTGCGGGCGACCAACGCTGACGCGACCAACCTTTGGTTGGCGCCCTGCCCGCCACAAAAAATCGGGACAGTCCCCGCCCTCACCCCCATAGGCATCAAGTTAAGCGGTTCCAGGTGAATTGCGGCGATTGAAACATCCGCAGATTGGGCAGATTGTCGCCGAGTCATGCAAGTGGCTGCCTTGGTCTGCGCTGCTAACTGTCAACTTCTTGCTTTCGCGCAAATTGTAAAGGCAGGCAATTTGGTTGCGGCCACAGGCCGCGATGGGGAAACTGCGTAGTCGGTTGATGAGAACCACTCTTTGCGAATCGCAGGAACGCTGTCGTGCCACTACGTGGCACACGCAAGGCACATCAATCCGAGTCCGCGGGTTACGCTGCGCTCCACCCGCGGCTATTCAAGTCACACCGCTACGCGGCGGTCTGTCGGACGATTCGCCCCACACGGTCCATTCGTGGATGTGCAGAAACGGGAATGCAGCCGCAAGCCCTTGCCAGAGGCCAGCCTAACCGCAATACTGTCTTGGAAACCTTGATGAACCCAGCCATGCCTGATTGTCTGGCTACACCGCTTCTGTTCGAGCTCTCCCGGCCCGGCTGCCGGGCCGTGCGGTTGCCGAAGTGCGACGTGCCCGAAAAGCCGCTGGGAGAATTGCTGCCGGCCGGGGCGATTGCCGCCGATCCGCCGCTGTTAACGGAGCTCTCCGAACCCGAGGTGGTGCGGCATTTCGTCAATCTGTCGACCAGGAACATGTCGGTCGACGCCAACTTCTATCCCTTGGGCTCCTGTACCATGAAGTACAACCCCAAGCGGAATGAGCGGCTGGCCTCGCTGCCGGGGCTGCTCGACCTGCACCCCTACCAGCCGGAAGCCAGCCTGCAAGGCATGCTGGCCGTGCTACACCGTTGCCAGCACATGCTGGCCGAGATCGCCGGGCTGGCGGCGGTCTCCCTCCAGCCCGCCGCCGGGGCGCATGGCGAGTTGACTTCGTTGTTGGTAGCGGCGGCCTATTTCCGCGACCTCGGCCAGGGCCGCTCGGTGGTCTTGATTCCCGATTCGGCCCACGGCACCAATCCCGCCAGCGCCGCCATGGCCGGCTTTCGCGCGGCCACGGTAAAGAGCACTGCGGACGGGTTGGTCGACCTGTCCGATCTGGCCGCCAAGCTCGACGATCAGACGGGCGTGTTCATGATCACCAACCCCAACACGCTCGGCCGCTTCGAGCCGCGGATCGCGGAGATTGCCCGGAGGGTGCATGAGGTGGGCGGGCTGGTCTATCTGGACGGGGCGAACATGAACGCCATCCTCGGCATCAGCCGGCCCGGCGACTTCGGCATCGACCTGATGCACTTCAACCCGCACAAGACCTTCAGCGGCCCGCATGGCGGCGGCGGACCCGGTGCGGGTCCCATCGCCGTGCGCGAGAGGCTGGCTCCGTATCTGCCGGTGCCCATGGTGGTCAAGGACCCCGGCGGCTACCGGCTGGACTACGCCCGGCCGAAGTCGATCGGCCGGGTGCGGAGTTTTTTGGGCAACGTCGGCGTGCTGGTGCGAATGTACTGCTATATTCGCACCCACGGCCCGGCCGGGCTGCGCCGGATCGCCGAAGACGCCGTACTGAACGCCAATTATCTGTTGGCGCGTCTCAAGCACGTCCTGCCGGCCGCCGACGGCGACCGCTGCATGCACGAGTTTGTCCTATCGGCGGCCGACCTGAAGGCCCAGCGCGGCGTCTCGGCCCTGGACCTGGCCAAACGCCTGTTGGATTTCGGCTACCACGCGCCGACCATCTACTTTCCCTTGATTGTCCGCGAGGCCCTGATGATCGAGCCGACGGAAACCGAGAGCAAGGCCACGCTCGACGCCTTTGCGGACACCCTGGCCCGCATCGCTCAAGAAGACGCTGCCTGGCTGCGGGATGCGCCGCACAGCACCCCCATCAGCCGGCCGGACGAAGTGGCGGCGGCCCGAAAACCGGTGCTCCGCTGGCGGGAGGGATCATGAAGGCGGAGGGCGGAGGGGGGAGAGGGGAAGGTCTCGCGCCTTGTCATTCTGACGGGCACCAACCGGGTACCGGGCACCGTCGAAGATGGTCACGGGCGGCCTTGGTCGGCGAAGAATCTCTGCGTGGCGGCGAGATCCTTCGCTGCGCGCAGGATGACCGTCACGCTCAGGATGACGCAATCTCGTTCCGGCTGCTCGTGGACCCGCCCGCCGACGGCCCGTGGAACATGGCCGTCGACCAGGCCCTGCTGGAGTCGGCCGAACGGGGACAGGGTGGACTCCGATTCTACCAATGGCAGCAGCCGACCCTTTCGTTCGGGTATTTCCAGCCCTATGAAGATCGCCGGCGGCACCCGGCCAGCGCCCGGTGCCTCGCCGTGCGCCGCCCTAGTGGTGGCGGGGCAATCTTGCACGACCGCGAAATCACCTATAGTCTGGCGATCCCCGCCCGGCATCCCATGGCCGCCCATCGGCTGGAACTGTATCGCTCGGTTCATCTTGCCTTGATCGAGACACTGACCGATTGGGGCATCCGTGCTTCCCTTTGCTCACCGCCGGTCCACTCGTCGTCGGCCCAGGAGCCGTTTCTTTGTTTTCAGCGCCGTGCAGCGGGCGATGTGCTCTTAGGCGAGGCCAAGATTGCCGGCAGCGCCCAGCGTCGCCTCCGCGGGGCCGTCCTCCAGCACGGCAGCGTGCTCCTGGGCCGATCGGTTGCGGCCCCCGAATTGCCCGGAATCGCCGAGCTGACTGGAAGATGCATCGAGGCCCGGGAGCTAATCCGTGGATGGCTCGACCGTCTCTCAGGCCCGCGGCAGATCGATTGGCACCAGGGGGCTCTTTGCGATCCGGAACGAACCCGAGCGGCCGAGTTGGTGGCTACTAAATACGGTGCCAGGGTATGGACCGAGAACCGCGGCAGGTAACCGTTCACGGGGTCCCCTTTGAGACCGTAGTCTTACTCTTGGGGGTAGGCTCTAGTTCTGGGGGGGCTTTGACGGTTCCCGAGGAAGTTGCTATGATCGTTTGGCACGGTTGGTAAGGGCCGAGCTGTTTCTCCGAGAGATTGTTGTCGCTACGCGTGCGTCGCGGGTGATTTTGTCCATCCCGTAGCGGCTCGAGGTCGGGGTGTGGACATTCGCCGCCACTCAAATCGCAGTGGAGGGGCAATGGAAATCAAGCTGGTCGTCGTCGGCGGCATCCATGCGGGCAAGGAAATCCAGGTCCGCCGTGCCAGGTTCACAATCGGCCGCAGCAAGGAGTGCCAACTCCGCCCCGGCTGCAATCTCGTCAGCCGCCGGCACTGCGCCATCGTCCACGAAGACGGACGGCTGCTGATCGAAGACCTCGGCAGCACCAACGGCACCTTTGTCAACGATGAAAAGGTGGAAGGGCCGCGGGAGCTAAGCCACGGCGATCGCCTCGGCGTGGGCACCATGGAGTTCGAGGTCCGCTTGTTTGAGAACGTGCCCGACGACGGCGAAGCTGAGGCAGACGAAGGCTCGGTGGCGGGTGGCCGAACCCTGGCGGGCGAATCCCAGAACAACACAGCCCAAGGGGAGGCGGCGGCGGTCGAGACAAGGGCAGCCGTTGAAAAGAAGGCGGTCGCTGGAAAGCAAGCGGCCCCACCGGCCAAGCGGGCCGCCGAGAATCGGACGAACGCTAAGAAGAAAGGCGAACGCAAAGCCCCGGAACACAACCAAGCCCCTGGCGACGAGATCGATGACCTCGATGGTTTGATTGCGGAGACCGACTTCCGCCGGAGCGATCCGCCAGCCAAGAAAGAAAAGGAAGAGGCCCCGCGCCCTCAGGCCAACCCGGAAGAAGACGATCTCGACGTCTCCAGTTGGCTCGACAACGATCTGAACGCCGATTTTTCCTCGGCCGGAGACGGTGATCTCGCCGGGGCCTCGGACAGCAATCTGCCCGATACCGGCACGATGCCTTCCTCGCTCGGCACGAAAGAGGAAGACGAAGACGACGAAAACGACGAGGACGAAGAAGAGGACGGGGAAGTCGACCAGAAGAAAGCGTCGGGCACCCGTGCCAGCAATGGATCGCCGCCGCCTGCCAGCCCCGCTCCGGCCGTTAAGAAAGACAACTCTCGAAACGCCGCCAGCGATGCGCTCGGCCAGATGTACCGCTTCATGAAGTAGTCAAGTGAATATCGACTTCAAGCTCCCTGAACTTGGCGAGAACATCACCAGCGCCGACGTGGTCCGGGTGATGGTCCACGAGGGCGACACGATCGCCGCCAACGACCCGGTCGTCGAACTGGAGACCGAAAAGGCGGTGGTCGAGCTGCCGTGCCCCCACGCCGGCAAGGTCGCCAAGCTTCACGTAACGAAGGGGCAGAGCGTCAAAGTCGGTCAGCCGCTGCTGACCATCGAGGCTGCAGGCGGAGAGGCCGAGGCAGCCAAGGGCGAGGGCGACGAGGCCAAGGGGGAGGGCGGAGGGCGGAAGGCGGAAGGCAGAGAGCCAAAAGCGGAAAGCCGAAAGCCGAAAGCGGCGGCGCCAGCCGAGATCGAGGCTCCCCATCCCGAGGAACCGCTGCCGGCCGGGCCGGAATCGCGGCGCTTGGCGCGGGAGATGGGCGTGGATCTGAGGCAAGTTCAGGGCACCGGCCAGCGTGGCCGGATTACGCCGGAGGACGTTCGGGCGGCGGCCAGCGGCGAAGCCCGCGAAGAAGTCGCTGCCAAAGTCGCCGTTCGCCCTCACCCTAACCCTCCCCCGACCAACCTCCGGTCGGTGCCCGGAGAGGGGACAGTACGCGTCGTGCCACCGGGCGAGCCCGGGCAAGACGCCTACGGACCGGTCCGCCGCGAGCCCATGTCGCGGATCCGCCGGACCATCGCCGCCCAGATGGCCAAGTCGGCCAGCACCATTCCGCACGTGACCAACTTCGACGACGCCGACGTCACCGACCTGGAAAACATCCGCAAGACCATCCCGCAAGAGTACCTTGGTCCGGAGGTCAAGCTCTCCGCCCTGCCCTTCGTTTTGAGGGCGGTCGCCCTGGCTCTGCGGCAGCATCCGACCCTCAACGCCTCGCTCGATGAGGAGCGGGAGCAGGTCGTTTACAAGCAATACGTCCATGTGGGCGTAGCGGTCGATACGCCGCGCGGCCTGGTGGTGCCGGTGCTGCGAAATGCCGATCAGAAGGGCGTCTTCGAGATCGCCCGCGAAGCGACGGCCTTGGCGGCCCGCGCTCGGGCCTTCGAGTTTTCACTCGACGAGCTTCGCGGCGGGACTTTTACGGTGAGCAACCTCGGCGCCGTGGGCGGCACGTATAGCACGCCGATCATCAACCATCCCGAGGTGGCCATTCTGCTCATGGGACGCTCGCGATGGGTGCTCCGCCTGCGCGAAGGCAACGTGGAGAACCGGTTCATGATGCCGCTGAGCCTGTCTTACGACCACCGCGTGGTCGACGGGGCCACGGCCGGGCGATTCCTCAACAGCGCGATCGACTATTTGCAATCTCCGGGCCGACTGCTGTTGCCCACCCAGGTCTAACGCTCTGAGTTGTTGGGGTTCGCATTGCGTTGCCACGCGAAACCAGTCTTCATCGCGAAACCAGTCTTCATCGCGAAACCAGTCTTCATCGCGAAAACACGAAAGGGCGAAAACGCGAAGGTGCGGTAGCACACCAAACCTCGCCTGGTTTCGCGTTTTCGCACCTTCGCGCCTTCGCGATAGAAGAATCCGCCATGGAGTACCCCACGAGACCTTGATATGTCGATTAAACGAACGATGGTGATGGTGTTGGCGCTGTTGCTTGCCCTCGCTCTTTGCGCGCGGACCTCGAGCGCACAGTCGCACCTGCCGCCATCGCTTGATAATTTGGCTGAACTGCGGGCCGGAACCGCCTTCCCCGCCTTCGACCACCTCGGAGACATCGGCTACCAGGCCAAGGCCGCGGCCGCCTGCGGGGTGACCATCCTCTACGCCTCCGGGCTGGGCGGCGACGGCTATAGCGGGCTGCCCGACGCCCCGCAATGGGCCGCCCGGCGTCAAGCCGCGGCCGCCTATGTGCGCGAAGCCAAATCGTTGGGGATTCCGGTGGTCCTAGGCTATCTCTGCGCCACCTCGATCATCGACTTGCCCCGCTTCGACGCCCATTGGGACGCCTCGTTTCGGGCCCGCTTTCGCACGCCGCCCGCCCAGTGGCGGCAGCAGGACCGCAACGGCCGGCCGCTGCCCTCCTGGTACGGCGGCGCCTATCAGCCGGCCTGCATGAACAACCCCGACTGGCGGACCTACCAGCGGTACATGATCCAACAGCAGTTGGAGACCGGGCACGACGGCATCTTTTTCGACAATCCCACCGTGCATCCTAAAGGCTGCTACTGCCCGCACTGCATGCGGCGGTTTGCCGACTTTCTGCGGGCACGGAAGATCGCGGTCGCCGATGCTTCGCCCGCGGCCATGCGGAAGCTGGCCGAGACCCTGCCCAAGGAGTTTCTGCAGTTTCGGGGCACCATTGCCGCCGACTTTTTCGCCGACATGCGGGCCTATGCCAGGTCGCTGCGTCCCCATGCACTGCTAACGGCCAATAACAGCTTGAACTCACCCGAGGTGTTGTACAAGCAGAATCGCACCTACGGCTACGACCTCCACGCCATGAGCGCCAGCGAGGACTTTGTTACCATCGAAGACATGACCAGCCAGCCGCGAACCCTGCCGGGGACGGTGACACAAGGGGACCGGCACATTTTCCGGCCTTCAGGCGTGCACAAGGGACACGCTGATGGCGGCCGGAAAATGAGCCAGTCCCCGTCAACTCGCGGCCGCACCATCGAATACGGCCCGACCTACCAACAGCTCCGGGCAATCATCCACGGCAAGCCGTTGGTGGTCTGCACGATTGCCGAGGCCGACTATCACACGCCGCCGCACCTCACCCGGCTGGCTATGGCCGAGGCGGCGGCCTACGGAGCGAACTACTTGCTCTGGCCCACCTGGCCACAACCAATGCGTCAGAAGATGATCGACGCCGTGCGGCCGGAAGCGGATCTGTTGCGGCGGCACCAAGGGTGGCTGGCAGCGCAGCCGCGCCGCGATGCGATCTTATTTCTGCCCTACCGCCGCTGGCTCGAGACCGACACCTGCAAGGCTTCGGCGTTGGCGGCGGCGCTGTCGCGGGCAAACGTGCAATACGAAGTGCTCTGCGAGGACGACTTCCGCCTGCCGCGGCTCAAGACGGCGAAGGTCTTGCTGGTGGAAAGCCTTTCCGTGCTGGACCCCGCGGAGAAGGCGACCGTGAAAGAGTTCCGCCGTGCCGGCGGCGCGGTGATCGCTGCCGACGCGCCGGGGGCTGGCTCATTTTTCAGCCCTGAGCAAGGTGCCAACGAGCATCATGCGCAGTATGGCAGGGCTGAAAAATGTGTCTGTCCCCTTACGGCCGACGACTGGTTGCAGCGGTTGCAATCCGCGATCGGCATCCCTTCCATCGCAATTCGGGGGCCAATCACCGTTCGAGCCGTGGTCCGCGACCAGCCGCAGCAAACGTTGGTCCATCTGTTGAACCTGAACATCTATCGGCGCTCCTCCTTCGAGGACGAAGTCCATCCGGCCGAAAACCTGCGATTGACGGTCCGCGTGCCGTTTGAGTCCGCCTGTTCGGTCCAAGCGATCACGGCGGACGCCCAAGGCACCCCGGGCAGCCTTGCAGCCCACTTCCACAAAACGGCGCAAGGCAGCACGGTGGAGTTCGTTGTTCCGCGTCTGGAGGTGGCGGCCATGGTCGCGATCATGCCAGAGACCAGGTGACAGGCATCTGCCACCACATGGTCATGATGTTCGCTCGACCTTTCCGGGCAGTGGCGACCAGCACCACCGGCCCGGATTTTGAGCAAAGTGCAGACCCGCGACAGGGGTAAAGACCTTTTCACGACCAGCCGCCTTCACGAAAGGGCCGTCACTTCCACCAAAACATTAGCCAGTGTAGGCTGCCGATTGTCAACTCCCCGGTTACCACTTTTCACTACTCCGCCTGGGATGGTCTTTCCCGCGAGGTTGGCTAGAATAGTGGTTGTAGGAAAACGCAGGACAGAGGAGGAATTTGCCCAGGTGTACGAGTTGAATCGCGCCGGCAGCGTGGCCAGCGAGTCCGCCATCCTGGTGGGCGTTCTGCTTCCCGACCGAAAAACCGACGGGCTTCCCTTGGAGGAGTTGGAAGGCTTGGCGGCCACGGCGGGCGTGCAAGTGGTCGGACGGCTGACCCAGCGGCGCGAGGCCCCCGACGCGGCCACCTATCTCGGCCACGGCAAGGTGGAAGAACTTACCCGGCTGGCCGCGGCCAACAACGCCGACTTGGTTGTCTTCGACAACGATCTCATGTCCGGGCAGACCCGCAATCTGGAAAAGGCCGTCGGGCTGAAGGTGCTTGATCGCACCGAGCTGATCCTCGATATCTTTGCCAGCCGCGCCCAGACCTCGCAAGCCCGCCTGGCGGTGGAGTTGGCCCAGCTCGAATACTCGATGCCGCGGCTGAAGCGGATGTGGACCCACCTGTCGCGGCAGAAAAAGGGCGTCGGGCTGCGCGGGCCGGGCGAGACCCAACTCGAAGAAGACCGCCGGTTGGTCGAGAACCGCATCAAGGACCTCCGCCGGCAGTTGAACAGGATCGAACGGCGCAAGCAGCGCGAAGTGGCTGCCCGGTGCGACTTGAGGACGGTTTCGCTGGTCGGGTACACCAACGCCGGCAAGAGTACGTTGATGAACACCTTGACCGGCGCCGACGTGTTCGTGCAGGACG
>JAJYGU010000064.1 GCA_021784975.1 Planctomycetota bacterium | reverse complement strand
GGTTGATGCTGGCGGTGGCCCCCGAGGTGAAGATGATCTGGGCTGCCTCGGGGGCGTTCAGGAACGCCCGCACCTTTTCGCGGGCTGCGTCGAACAGTTCGTCGGAATCCTGGGCGAGCTGGTGGATGCCGCGATGGACGTTGGCGTAATGGTATTGGTAGGCGTCGACGATCGCCTCGATGACCTGCCGCGGACGCTGGGTGGTGGCGGCGTTGTCGAAATAGACCAGCGGAACGCCGTCGTGGATTTTGCGGGCAAGGATGGGGAAATCGGGCCTAAAAACCTCGGGACGCAGAGGGGCGATTTCAATCGGCGTGGTCATGCTTTCCTTTCCGGTGCGTCCCAAGGGGACCGCCCCATTTTTGTGGCCGACCATGCTGCGCCTGGTGCCCGCCGCAAAGGGCACCGACCGAAGGTTGGTCGGGGCAGTCCCCGTAAACGGTTCATGCTTTCCTTCCTCCCGGCGGCGAAGCGGCGGGGAGAGCCTGGCTCTTTCCGCCCTTATGGTTTTCCAGCGGCGAGTAGATGGCCGCCTGCAACACCCGCCACGACAGCAAGCAGCATTTCTGGCGGTTCGGCGTCAACCGCGCGCCAAACAGGTCGAGCATGTCCTGGGCGGTGAAACGCTTGACTTCCTCGACCGAATGGCCGTCGAACTTCTCGACCAGCATTGAGGCGGCGGCCTGGCTGATGCAGCAGCCGTTGCCGTTGAAGTAGACCTCCTTCATGGTGCCGCGATCGTCGATCTGGAGCTCCATGCGGATGACGTCGCCGCACAACGGGTTGGCGCCTTCATGGACGTGGGTACAAGTTTGACACTTTCCCCGATGAAAAGGATCCTCGTAGTGATCGAGGATATAGTCCTGATAGAGTTCTTCTTCGTTGGCAGCCATGTTCAGCCTGCTTCAGTGGGGCGCCTGCCTCTGTTGTAGTCTACGGGCAGGGGAGGCCAGCGACAAGGCGGGAAAGCCTGGGGGTGGGGCTCGCTGCGCTCGACCCACCCTACATTGCCGCGAAGTTCTTGAGAAGCCGCAGCCCGTCCGACTGGCTCTTTTCCGGGTGGAACTGGCTGGCGAAGACGCGGTTGAAGGCGATCGCCGAGCAAAACGGCCCGCCGTAATCGGTCTCGGCGGCGATCACGCTGGGGTCTTCGGGCACGACGTAGTAGGAGTGGACGAAGTAGAAGTAGCTGGCGTCAAGGCCCTCAAGCAGCGGTGTGGAACGGCGGACCGACACCTGGTTCCAGCCCATGTGCGGAACCGAGAACTCGTCGGGCAGTTGGAACCGCACCACCTCGCCGCGAAGCACGCCCAAGCCTTGGTGCCGGCCGTTTTCGTAGCTCACGTCGAACAGCAGTTGCAGCCCCAGGCAGATTCCCAGGAAAGGCTTGCCCGAATCGATGGCCTCCAACACCGGGCGGTCGAGGCGCAAGCGGCGAAGCTCGCCGATGGCGTCTTCAAAGGCCCCGACGCCGGGCAGCACCACCTTGTCGGACGCGGCCACCTGGGCCGGATCGCTCGTTACCAGGGCCGAGTGGCCCACTTTTTCAAAGGCCTTCTGCACGCTCCGCAGATTGCCCATGCCGTAGTCGATGATGGCGATCATTCTGTGACGATTCCTTAAGGAATGGTCTCTCCGCGGATCAGGTCCTCAAACGTCTGCCGGCGGCGGATGAGGTGGCAGCCGCCGTTCTCGATCAGCACCTCGGCGGCCAGCGGCCGCGAATTGTAGTTCGAGCCCATCACGAATCCGTAGGCCCCGGCGCACTCGATCACCATTAACTCGCCGACCTTGGCCTCCGGCAGCCGGCGAGCGACCACGACCCCGCCGGCCTCCTGGGTAAAAATATCGCCCGATTCGCACAGCGGGCCGCCGACAATCACGTCCTGCTCGGGCCGAGCGGCATCACCGTTAGAAGGCACGATCGACATGGGATGATAGGCCCCGTAGAGGATCGGCCGGGCAAGGTTATTAAAGCCGGCGTCGAGCAGGTAGAAGGTGTTGTTGTCCTGCCGCTTGACCGCCCGGATTTCCGCCACCAGAAAGCCGCTTTCTGCGGTCAGGTAGCGGCCGGGCTCGACCTCCAGCCGCACTGGATGAGCGAATTGCTCTTCCAACCGCCGCCGCGCCGCGTTCCAAAGGGAGGCGTAAGCGTCGAGATCGATGGCCGCGTCGCTCGGGCGGTAGACGGTGGGCAGACCGCCGCCGGCGCTGATCGAAGCGATGGCCGGGCCGACCTCGGCGGCCGTTTCCTCCATTGCCTTGCAGACCTGCGAGAGGTGTTCGAGATCGGTGCCCGAGCCGATGTGCATGTGCAGTCCGGTGACTCGGAGGCGGAACTGCTCGGCCCGTTGGAGACATTCGGCGATCTGCCGGTGCCAAATGCCGTGCTTGGCCTGCTTGCCGCCGGTGTTGGTCTTCCGGCTGTGGCCGTGGCCGAAGCCGGGGTTGATGCGCAAGGTGATCTCGCGTCCCGGGGCCAACCGCCCGAACTGTTCGATCATGTCGGGCGAGCCGCAGTTGACGTGGATGTCTTGCTCCACGCACAGGGCGAGCGATTCGGCGTCGAAGATGTCGGCGGTGTAGACGATCGGCGGCGGGTTGCCGGCCGGCGAATAGCCGGCCGCCAGCGCCCGGCGGATCTCGCCGGCGCTCACCGTGTCGACCACCGCCCCGCAGCGGCGGATCAGGTCGAGGACGGCCAGGTTCGAGCAGGCCTTTTCGGCATACCGCACCACGTCGAACGCCGCCAGGTCGGCGATTCGGCGGCGGATCATGGCGGCGTCGTAGACAAAGGTGGGCGTGCCGAACTGCCGGGCGAGCTCCGTTACGGCTACGCCGGCAATCTGCGTGCGATACGAGGACATGGAGCGCACCACCACGGCGGTCACTGGTCCGCGGGCGCAACGCCGGCCCCCGGCGCTGCGAGGTTCGGCGCGAGCGCACCGACCACTTTCAAGAGCCCTGGCTCGGCTTCTAGCCGCACGCGGAAGCCATTGGCGGTCGGGCTAGTGGTGAGCACCAGATGGTCATTGCCGTCGGTCTGCTTCAACGCGCCGGCCAGGGCGGCCGCCTTGGCCTTGACGTTCTCCTCTTCGGCCAATTCGGAAAGGAACTTGGCGATGGGCCGCAGAGCGAAGGAAATCCGCATCGGCAGCAGTTCCTGATCGCGATTGGCCTTCGAGCGATCCAACACGGCCTTGAGCTTTTTGGCGGGCTCGTGGCCAGCGGCGATATACACCCGGTCGTCAGCCACCCCCAGGACTACGTCGAGCGTATCGCCGAAGATCCGCGTCAGCCCGGGATCGGCGGAGGGCACACTGAGGGTATGGAACCGAACCCCGTCGTAGGTCTCCGCATTCAGCTTGACCATGTCCTCGACCGCGGGTTGGTCCTTCTTCACTTCCTCGACCAGTTGCTTGAGGATTTGGTCCAGTTTGGCGCCGCCGGCGACGGTGCCGCCGGCCAGCAGCGTCACCTTGCCCGGCTCGAGATCCACCAGCAGCCCGCCGTTGAGCTTCTTGGCCTCCACCGTCTTTTCCAGGACCGCCAGGGCGTCGGTGAGCAACTGCTTGGCCAATTTGATCTGGCCTTCCGACAGGTTCTGCTTCTCAAGCTCGCTGACGACGCGCTTGCGCATTTCGGTCAGAGCGACCTTGGCCTGGGCCACGTCGGCATCGTCGAGCTTGGTGACCCAGGTGCCGCTGACGGCTGCCTGAGGCGAAGCGAAGCCGGCGAAGGCCGTTTTGCCCGGCTGAATCTGGGCATACTGTTGGGCCAGGTGGGTACCGGGTTTGGCGGTGACTTCCACGTCGAGATAGCTTGTCTTGGCGGCGTGATCGACTTTCCAGCCCACGGTCAGGTTGTCTGACTCGTTCAACAGGGTGGTCATCTGCTGCATGCCCTGCCGGACGGCGGCGCTGCGGAGGGCGTGCTCCTGATCGGCTTCGTTCGGCATTTGCTCCAACCCCATCTGCATGCCGGCCTGCATGGCCGCCAATGCCGAAGCACGCAGCGGGGCCGGAATGTCCTTGATCGACAGCCGGGCCGCCAGGTCGTACCGGCTCGCCAAGTCGCCGAACAGCTTGGCCGGGTCGGCCGGGGCGCGGGCAAAATCGTCGGCATTGCGGGCAATCACCGCCCAATGACCCTTCTGGGCGATATAGAGCGAGAACGCTGGCGTGGGAATCTCATAGACGCCGTCCTTCTCTTCAATCTTGCCGAGGCTCGAGTTACTCTTGACCACTTCCATCAACTGTTTGAAATCGACCACGGGCAAGAACCCGAAGACGACGATCGTCTGCTGTTCGTCGGGCAACAACACGGCCCCCCAAGGCTGTTTCTTGTCGAGGCCCGCCAGCCCTTTGCCCTGAGTGACCATAGTGAGCATCATCTCAAGCATCTTGTGCAAGTTGGGGTTGCCACCCAGCTTGCCAATCATCTCCACATTCGAGAGCAGCTTGTCGTAGCCCGAGAACGCCACCGTCACCAGCGGCTTCGGTTCCGTTTCGGCAGGACACAAGCCTGCGGCGCTTGCCAGAATCGTTGCGGCCAACAGCGACAACACCAGCTTCTTCATGTCCTTCTCCTTCACTGCCAACGAAAGGGTGGAGTCTCGCAAAACCGAAGATTCCTAAGTTTACCCCAAAAAACGTGGGCTACCAGTGGTCGCGGCTTCTGAAGCCCGCACGCCGGGATTCGAGAATGTGTTACAGTAAAGCCAGCGGCCCATTTGCGTTAGGGCCGTTCGCGCCTCTTTTGCCGCGAAGCGGTATTCGGCCCGGCGTTCACGCCGGGTTCGAGGTACGCAAGTCTTGGCGATTTCGCGTCGCAACCACTTATTTCAGAAGACTTTAGGCGGCTCCCGCACGCACTGCCAGGGAGCCCGGTGAACCGGGCTGACACCCTCGCCGCGAGGGAAGACACCCGCAGGCCGCCGCCCTCGCGTCGCAAACGCCGGGCCGAATACCGCTTCGCGGAAAACGCGATGAAATGAATCGGGCTACGGCACTTTCGCCCGCCGGAACCCTTTCCACCTGGGTTTGCCTTGCCGCATGGTTTCGGCGAACATGGGGGGTGACGACGATGAGCGCCAACTCCGACATTGACGAAACGCGGGAGGGGTCGCCGCCCATAGCTGCGCGACGCTGCCGACTTCGACCGGTAGTGGAGGGTGGGGTCTGCTTGGCCATGGCAGTGGCGATCCTGCGGCTGTGGCTCCTCGAGGGGCTGCCCGTGCCATGTCGCATCTCGGGTGGCTCCATGGCCGAAACCCTGCTGGGCGTTCATCGCGAGGTGGTATGTGCCGACTGCGGTCATCATTTCCCGTGCGATGCAGAAAGGTCCTGGCAACGCCCAAACGCGGTCTGCCCCAACTGCGGCTATGCCGCGAATTCCGTCGCTTCGTATCCCGAATTGAACGGTGACCTGGCGTGGTTGGATCGGGCGTCGTTCCGCGTTCGCCAGCCGCGCCGCTGGGAACTTGCGGCGTTTCGGAACCCTGGTCGAGCCGACCAACTTGCGGTAAAGCGGGTGGTTGGGCTGCCAGGCGAGTCCGTGCAGATTCGGCATGGCGACATCTACGTCAACGGCCGAATTGAGCGCAAGTCGCTTGCTCAGCAGCAGGCCATGGCCCTACTGGTCTACGACGCGAACTGCGAGCCAAAGCTGGAACCGTTGCCGCCAAGACGATGGCGGCCCGATTCGGCCGTTTCCGGCTGGACGGCCGCCAACGGCATCTTCCGCCATCCAGCATCGCCGTCAGCCGAGGCGGTGGATTGGCTGACGTATCATCACTGGCACCGTCTGCCGGGACCGCCAGGCGCGGTTGAGGCGTCGCCGATCACCGATCTGTGCGGATATAATTGCTCGCAAACACGGCGGGAGGAAGATGTTCACCCCGTGGCCGACGTGTTGTTGTCGCTGCGGCTCGTGGAGACCGAGGGTCGAGGCGCGCTGATCCTTCGGGCAACCGACGGCGTGGAAGATTTTCAAGTCGCCATGTACTTCGATGACCGGCAGTCTTGGTTTCAGGTTTCACGCCGCGGACTGGCCATCCCCGGAGCACGTGGCGACATTGGCCTTAACAGAAGCACGCCCACGATCGAGATTTCACTGATCGATCAGCAATTCTTGCTGGCGCTGGATGGCCGAACGCTGGCAACCGTGCCCTACGAACGCTCGGGAGTACCCTGTCCGCCGGCAACGCCCCTGGCGATTGGCGTACAGGGGCTGGGGGTGGCGTTGGCCGATTTGCGGGTCTACCGCGACGTGTACTATACGCGGCCGATTGGCTATACGGCCCGTTGGGCCTTGGACGCGCCGGCGCGGCTGTCCGACGACGAATACTTCGTTTTGGGCGACAACAGTCCGATTTCCGACGACAGCCGCACCTGGCCCGGCGGCTACGGCGTTAAAGCCAACCTATTGGTGGGCAAACCTTTAAGCGTTACAATCCTATTCCCCAGCCTGCGATGGTTCGGGTGGTAATTTCAAGTTCCCCGTCGGCTCAGAATGCGATATATTCGTTGAACTATGACCAAGCGCAAGTCCTCCCATTTGGCCTCTCGCCCAGCAGCGGCCCATCAGCCGCAACCAAGCCAACCTCACCTGCCGTCGCCCGCCGCGATTCGCGAGACGATCGAATCGATTGTGATCGCTTTCGTGTTGGCGTTTCTGTTTCGCACCTTCGAGGCGGAGGCGTTCGTCATCCCGACGGGTTCGATGGCCCCGACGCTGATGGGTCGCCACAAGGACTTGGATTGCCCCGAGTGCGGCTATGAGTACCGGGTTAGCGCCAGTGACGAGGTGACCCAAGAGGGCACGCCGCTGGGGGATGAAAAGCTGGTGGAGGAAAGCACCTGCCCCATGTGCCGGTACACCGCCGACCTGGGCCCCGGAAATCCGCAGCACCAGAGCTACCCGTCCTACTACGGCGACCGCGTCTTGGTGGGCAAGTGTTCCTATGCGATCAGCGACCCCAAGCGATGGGACGTGATCGTCTTCAAATATCCGGGCGACGCCTCGGTCAACTTCATCAAGCGGCTCATCGGTCTGCCGGGCGAAACCGTGCGGATTAGCCACGGCGATATCTGGATCCGCCGCGGTACGGGGCCGTTCGCGATCGCCCGAAAGCCGCCGGGAAAACTGCTGGCCATGCTCCAACCGGTGTTCAACAACGATTACATGCCCAAGCTGGTTGCGTTGGGCTGGCCGGCCCGCTGGCAGCCGGAATTGCCGGCCGACGGGAGTACAGCCGGGGCCTGGCACTCCGAGGACGCCACCACTTTTCTGATCGACGGCACGGCTTCCGGCCCGCGCTGGCTGCGCTACCATCACCTGGTCCCCTCCTACAATGAGTGGAAAATGGTCGAGTATCGCAAGCCAACCCAACCGCTGCACTTGAAACCCCAATGGATCACCGATTTCACCGCCTACAACACCGGCCGCAGCCGCGAGCAGGCCAGCATCAATCCGGCCCCCGATCCCGACGTCCTGGGGCTTCACTGGGTGGGAGATTTGGCGGTCGGCTGCACACTCGACGCCGAGAGCGACCACGGCCAGGCGGTGCTCGAGCTCCGCAAGGGCGGCCGCGAGTTTCAGTGCCGCCTCGACCTGGCCACTGGCCGCGCCACCCTCGCGATCAGCGGCGACGACACGGCGCAGTTCCGCCCGGCGGCCTTGACCAACGTTCGCGGCCCAGGGCGGCACCGCCTTCTGTTCTCGAATTGCGATGACGAGCTGCGCTTATGGGTCGACGGCAGCGTGGTGGCCTTCGACGCCGCCACGACCTACCCCGACCTTCACAACGTGGAACCGCTCGAGTCGGATCTGACGCCGGCCGGGGTGGCCTCCACGGGCGCGCGGATGAAGATCAGCCATCTGCGGATCCTCCGCAACATCTACTACATCGCCGTGGGCGAGCACTACGGCGGCCAGCTCATCACCGACTATGTAAACCCTGATTTCTCCCAGGGCATCATGGCGCTTATTGCCAGTCACCCGCAGCAGCGCACGGTGGAGTTTCCCCTGAAGGCCGATCAGTTCTTCATGCTCGGCGACAACAGCGCCCGGAGCAAAGACGGACGCCTCTGGGGATCGACCTACTGGGTCGATCGCAACCTCTTGATCGGCAAGGCGATCTGCGTCTACTGGCCGCACTCCTGGAATTACATCCACACGCCGTGGTTCGACATCCCCTTCCCCTATTTCCCCAACTTCCAACGCATGCGCATGGTCCGCTAACATGCTCGAAGCCAAGGGATTGGTGAAAGTCTACGGCACACGGAAGGTGGTCGACGGGGTCAACTTCCGCGTCGATCGGGGCGAGATCGTCGGGCTGCTGGGTCCCAACGGGGCCGGCAAGACCACCAGCTTCCGCATGACCTGCGGGATGATCGTGCCCAATGCCGGCCGAGTGGTGCTCGACGGCGCCGACATTACCCAATGGCCCATGTATCGCCGCGCCCGTGACGGCGGGATGGGCTATTTGGCCCAGGAATCGAGCGTCTTCCGCAAGCTTTCGGTCGAGAAGAACCTGCTGGGGGTGATGGAGATGCTCGGCTTCAAGCGGGCCGTGCGCCTCCGCCGCTGCAAGGAACTGTTGGAACAGTTCGACATTGCCCGCTTGCGCAAGTCGCTGGCTCTATCCCTTTCCGGCGGCGAGCGGCGGCGGCTGGAGATCGCCCGCTGCCTGGTTTCCAATCCCAAGATCATCCTTCTCGACGAGCCGTTTACGGGCATCGACCCGGTCACCATCGCCAGCATCCAGAAGATCATCCGCCGGCTCCGCCGGGAGGGGATCGCCATCTTAATCACCGACCACCAGGTCCGCGAAACGCTGCAAATCACCGACCGCAGCTATGTCATTCGCGCCGGCAAGGTAATTTGCAGCGGCCCGCCCGAGGCAGTGCTGGCCAATCCCGAGGCCCGCCGCTACTACTTCGGCGACGACATGGATATCGGACGGAAATGAGCGAATAAGGGGAGACAGGCGCGCTAATTGACGAGAAATCGCTGCAAGTCGCGCCTGTCCAGCTTCCTCCCCCGGAGAAAGTGCAATGTTCAGCCGCGTTTCCGTGCTCCGAGGAATGTTGCTGTTCCTTCTTTGTGGGTCAGTTGCATCAGGCGGCACGCCCGATGCATTGCTGACAAAAGGAAGGGCATTGCTGGATCGGGGGGACTTCGCCGGCGCCGCCAAGACATTTACAAAAGCGATTGCTATGGACCGAACGTGTGCCTATGGGTACTACGGTCGAGGAATGGCTCTCCTTTCCGCTGGGGATTGCGATGCGGCAATACGGGACTTTTCCGAAACGATCAAGCTAACCCCGCACAACGCGGCGGCATATCGTAATCGCGGCTGGGCGTACTACGAAAAGCAACGAATGCCGGAGGCGCTCTCTGATCTCTCCACAGCAATCCACCTCGATCCGCGAGATGCTGCCGCCTATTGTAACCGTGGTGCCGTGTATGCGGCCACGCAGCGGTACGATGATGCAATTAAGGATGCCAGTGAGTCCATTCGATTGGATTCGAGGTGCGCCCTGGCATATAGCAATCGGTCCGCGTTTTACGTCGGAAGAGGAGGTGACTTCCGCCAGGCACTAGCCGATGCCAACCAAGCTATCACCCTCGATCGAAAGTGTAGCGTCGCGTATTTCAACCGCGGCAGGGCGTTCGCACAGCTTGAGAAGTTTGACATTGCCGTTCGAGATTATACTAGGGCGATTGAACTCAGCCCCGCAAACGCCAACTTCCGGCTTTTCCGGGGCTGCATTTACTTTGCAAAAGGTGACTACGATAAGGCCATCTCGGACTTGAGCGAGGCGATCCGTCTTGATCGACGGTTGTCGGAAGGGTACTACTGGCGCGGCATGGCGTATTTTGTCAAGCAGCAAATGCGGGAAGCGATTTGCGATTTCACCGAAGCAATTCATCTCGATCCCAAGGATGCAGAGGCATCATACGCAACTCGCAGTGGCGCGTACGTTGCCGAGGAACGGTACGATCTTGCGATTGCCGATGCATCTGAAGCGATTCGACTCGCGCCGAATGACTATTTCGCCTATCTGAATCGAAGTGCCGCCTACGTTCGTAAGGGCAACCATCGACAGGCAATTGCCGATTCAACAAG
>JAJYGU010000179.1 GCA_021784975.1 Planctomycetota bacterium | reverse complement strand
ATAATCTCGTCCCTGAGACCTAAGGACCACGATTGTCCCCCCGAAAAGACGCCTTCTACCAAAACCAGCCAGGCTGCGGTAGATCATTTTCTGCGAGCTTCCTTAGAACTTAGACGTTCCCTTTGTATTTGGCCTTTCCCTCTGCATCTTCGGCGTCCGGCGGTGAGCGATCACCGGCGGCGGAACGGAGACCCGCGCCACCGCGGCGCCGATTCTGGCGGCAGTCATTTCGCCTGCTTCGCCGCCGGACTTGGTGGCGCCGGGCTGGCGGCGGGCAATTTGCCGGGATCCGGCTGCCCGGCTCGCCGCCACTCGTTGTGCTGCACGATGTCTTGCAGAATAAAGGACTTGGGGAAGGGCTCGTCGAGTTGGGCCAGGATGCGGCGATACCGCTGGATGATGTCGCTCAAGTCTTCACCGGTGGCGTCATCGGTGATCAACTCCTTGTGGGCGTCCAGCACCTTCCGCCATTTCTCGAAGGCGTGAGCGAAGCGATCGCGGGCGGTCAACAGCTCGCCGTCGCGATAGGCGGCGTCGCCTTGGTGGATGAGCCGGCGGGCGTCGAGCAACTCCGGGCTTTGCTCGATTTCCGCCCGAAGTCGCCAATACTTGAAGCTCACCAGATCGCGGGTGCGGCGGATGTAGGTAGCCAGCATCTCGTGGTCGGCCACCTGCTGGGCGAGCTTCAATGCCTGGCGGCGCTGGGGCTCTTTGACGTGGCGGGCCAGTTCGCCGGCGTCAATCTTCAGGGCGTTTTCCGCCACCGCGGCCAGCGAGATCTGCGCGGTACTGCGTTTTTTCGCGGGCGTGTCCAGGGCCAGCCGTTGCGGGCGAGGCAGAGTGTCGCGCCGCTGCTTCAGCAGCTTCTCATACAGTCCCGGCTGCAGGGCCTTGATCTTGTCGGTCAACTGCCGGACCATCTTTTCGTGCAGTCCCTGATCGTTGAGGTGCACGACCAGCAGCGGCCCGCTTTCCCGGCCGGTGGTGGCGATGTCTTTGTCGCCGTAGCGGTGCCATTCCTTGCCGGCCTCGGCCCACGCCCGCTTGGCCACTTCGCCGAAGGTGCCGTCCTTTTCCACCGCTTCGCCATGGTACATCAACGAGAGGGCAGGATTCGCCTCGTAAAGGAAGGCCGGTTTGCCCATCATAAAGCCTTGTTGATTGGCGATCCGGGCGGCGTCCTCGAAATACTCCTTGGCCAACAGGAAGTTGTCGCGCAGGGCCAGCGGACGCTTACCGTGGAAGTCGTCGTCTTGCTTGAACAACCGCCGGAACTGCACCGCCTCGTCCGACCGGCCGATCTTCTGAAAGAAGGTCTCGGCCAGCTCCCATACCAGCCGGGCCGAGTTCTCGTTGTAGCGCATGCCTTCCTTGAGGTAATCGATCCCCTTGATGACCCAGCGATAGCGCTCGCGGTAGTCGTCGAAGGAGGCCGAGACGTTGAAGGCCAGGTTCCATCCCTGGTGGATCCACACCGACACGAAGTTCGGCTGCACCTTGGCGATCTGGTTCAGGGTGGCCGCCAGGTTGGTCCAATCCTTCTTCATCTTGTATTCGTTGGCCTTCTCCCAGAGCAGATCGGCGGCCACCCCGCGGAGCCCCAAGGTGGTCAGCTTGACGGTCACGCTGGCCGGATCGATCTCGCCGAATTGCGTCTCGCTCAAGCCGTATTTTTCCCGCAACTGGGCCAGTTTTCCGCCGGGCGAGCCTTTTGATTCCTTGGCCCCGCTGGTAGCCGGCTGGCTCAGCCAGAACAAGGGCATCAGCAGCACGGCGATGGCCACCGCGTAGGCGATCTTTCGCAGAAACGATTTTCTTCGCGGCGTCATTTCGCCACCTCCCGCGTCTTCAGGCACAAGTAGCCTGCCACGAACACCGGCAAGAGATACGCCATCGCCCGGCAGGTGAAGGTCAGGGCGGTGTCGCCGGATATATTGAAGCCATACGCCACGTAGTCGGCAAAGCTGAAGTGGCCGAAATCGGGAATCACCGCCGCCATCAGCCGCATCCAGAATTGGGTCAGCGCGTCGACGGTTTGGGCGGTGGCGGTCCGCAAGCCGGGCTCCATTTCCACCGTGACCGCGTCCTGGGTCAACATGCGGATGAACGATTCCGCCGGTCCGCCCCCATAGGTCTGTCCCATGGCCAGCTTGAACATGAACTCGTGGGACAAGCCGCCGATCAGGGTCCCCAAGGTGGTCATCAGGGCCACTGGGCCGCTCAAGAAGGTGCTGAACATCACCCCCAGCCCGATCACCAGCATCATTTGCAGCCAGATGCCCAAATAGCCTTTGGCGAAGTTCAAGGGGAACGAGGCATCGCCGGCGCGGAGGTACAGGTCCCCCTGGGCAGCCCCAAAATACTGCTGCGGCACCACGCAGCTCAACCAGATCTCAACTTCGCCCTTGTCGTCGACCAGGTCGCGGAACAAGTCTCGCGGCTGGCCGTCGGCGGTGTGCAACTGGCGCGGGATGAATTGCACGTCAGTCACGTATTCCTTGGCCTCGAAGATCCGCACGTCCACCTTTTCGCCGGTCTGGGGGTTTCTGACCGCCAAGCTCCCGGGCACACCCTTCTCGATGTTTCCCTTGTGGGTGCGGAAGATGCCGATGGTCATTTCCACCGGCAGGCCGCGGGGGAAGTCCTTTTCGCTGACGCCCTGAAACTTCCAGACCATGGCCGCCAGCGTGCCGCCTTCGATGTAGCTGCGGTAGGTCCACTCGTCGCCGGTATTGAGGCCGTGTGCTTCCACCTGGCCCTTTCGATCGCGGAAGGAGAGCTTGCCGTAGATCGGCACGCGGGCTAGCAGCATGCCTTCGGGAGGCCCGATCTGGTAGCTCACCTTGTCGCCCTCTTTATGCACGGTCAGGCGGTGCCAGTGGCCTTGTTCCATCTCCAGGCGGCCCTCGCCCGACGGATCGATGATCACCTTGTGGCGGTGACGATTCGCCCGGCTGGTGTAGCCTTGCAGGCCGGCCGGCTCGCCGGCGGGACCGCTTTGCAGCGGGCGAAGGTCGTCGGCGGTCAATTGATGGGTATGCGACAAACCGCGCTCGACGAACACGTAGCAGGTCACCCCCATAAATACCAACAAACAGGTGCCCACCGCGGCAAAACCCAAGATCCGCCCCAACACGATCTCGCTGGCCCGGACGGGCTTGGTGACCACGGTGTGCAGAGTCCGGTTCTTGATGTCGGCCGGCAGACTCAAGGTGCTCAGGAACAATGCCAACAGCAGCAACAGATAGCTGGTGGCCGTCAGCACGAAGCTCAGGTAGAGCCGTCCGGGGTTGATGCTGCCCGGATCGAGGAACCAGCCGGCGAACGACAAGATGACGATAAAGACAATGAAGACGATCACCACCCGGCGGCGGATCGACTCCTTAATGGACAGCCAGGCCAGGGCGGCCACTCGACGCGGAGACATGCGCACCAAATCGTCAACCGCGCCGCACAACAACCGCCAAGTCAGTCTCATGGCCACGATCGGCCCGTGCCGCACCGCGGCCACCAACCAAGCCACCACGGTGGCGATCCCCGTTACGATCGCCACAATCACCAGCCAGTACAGCAAGGCCCCAGGCAGCCAGTGAAAGAACGGAATTACGTCGTTGAGGTCGATTACCATGAGTTAGAAGCCAGGGGTCAGGGATCAGGGATCAGGTTTGCATTTTTCATTTTCCGTGGTCCATTTTTCAGCCGGTCGTCTCAATGAAAAATGAGAAATGACAAATGAGTAATGGAGTCTTCGCCTTTCGAGGTCAGGGGTCCGACCATTTAGCGGCCGACGGCACGCCGGCCCTGCACCAGGTCGGGATCATGGCAGTGGGGCTCAGTCCTTTTGCGCTTCTTGCACGCCGCGGACGCGTCGCCCCGGATGCTCTTCGCTTTCGTGGATGATCTTCAGGAACAACTCTTCCAAGGTCGTGGTCGGGTTGCCCATGTTGAGCAGGTGGCCGTTGTTTCGTTCGATGACCTGTTTCAACTCCTCTTGGGCCAGGGCGCTCAAACCAGCGGCACGAACCTCGGTCACGTCGCGGACCGAGAGCAGGGCGTCGACCCGGCCCATTTCCTTCAACTCGCCCTGATACAAGATGGCGATCCGGTCGCACACGTCCTGCACGTCGGCCAGCAGGTGGCTGCACATGAGGATCGTCTTGCCTTCGTCGCGGAGCTTCAGGATCAGGTCCTTCATGTCGCGGGTGCCGATCGGGTCCAGGCCGGTGGTGGGCTCGTCGAGCACCACCAGTTCGGGATCGTTGATCAACGCCTGGGCCAGGCCGATGCGGCGGACCATGCCCTTCGAGTACTCTTTCAACTGCCGCCGCTTGGCCCAATCCAGCCCGACCATCTCGATCAGGTCGGCCACCCGTTGCCGGCGGACGGCCCGCGGCATGTTGAACAACCGCCCGTAAAAATTCAGCGTCTCCTCGGCGTTAAGGAAGCGGTAGAGGTACGATTCCTCGGGCAGGTATCCGATCCGCTCGTTCTTGGTCACCTCGGTGGCATCCTTGCCGAAAACCAGGGCCTTGCCGCTGGTGGGGAAGAGTAGCCCGAGGATCAGCTTGATGGTGGTGGTTTTCCCCGAGCCGTTGGGGCCCAGAAGGCCGAAGATTTCGCCGCGGCGGACCTCGAGGTCCAGGGCCTTGAGCGCGCGGACTTTTTGCCGCCCCCAGAAATCGCGATAAACCTTGCTGAGACTTTGGGTTTCGACGACGACATCGGACTGCATAGAAGACCTCGGAACGGGAAACCGCCGTGGCGGCCGCAATGGAGAGAGACAAAAAGGGCGCACCCACACGTGTAACTACGCGATTTCCGCCGCCCAGGTTCGCCGGGCGGCGAAAATGCTAATCCATCAACTATAAATCGGCACCGGGCGGCTTGCAAGCTGCGGTCACGCCGGCCGGCGATGTCGCGTCGGGATAAAACGATGTCCTAGAATCTGGGGAGAGCAGTGCGGGTGGTTCGCGAACCGCGCCAAGCGGCCGACCCTTGCTCTCGGCATACCCCTCGCTTTGGTAGGCGGCGCTCACGGCGCAGGTGTTGGTACGGCTCTTCATGAATCGGACCCTACCGCTTGCCCCTGGCCCGCTTGAAGGCGGCTTCGATGCGTTCCACCGTCCGCTCGTTAGGTCGATGCTTGCCGGATTCCAAGCGTGAAAGCGTTTCTTGACGGATACCAGCCAGCTTAGCCAATTGGGTTTGTGTTAAACCGAGTTCGCGGCGCTCCCGAATGATGTCGCGAGCAATGGATACGCGGATGCAAGCGCGAGCTTCCCGCGTGCCATCGGGGAATTTCGGCGGCAGAGGCGGCAAAGCCGCCGCCAACTCGGCCTCGTATTCGGCCTCCGGAATTAGCACGAACCGCTCTCCTTTGATCTCGATCGTCGCTTTAGTCATAGAATTTGTCCCTATGCCCCATGTGTTCGATAACGAGGTCCGCGCCGGCCACGCGGAACTGCACCCGAAAATCTCCGGTTCGTAGCCGATAATGGCCCGCGAGTCTGCCTCGCAATGGCTTGACCCCACTCACGGCGGGCCAATTCTCCAGTCGATCCAGAAGTCCGTTTACACGGCACCGGATCGACTTTGGTAGAGAGTACAGTTCTTTCTCCGCCAGCGATGTGAGGCGAATCATGGCCTTATTATGACATGGTATGACACATTGTCAAGCAGCAATATGACAACAGGTCAACAGGCTCGGATCGGACAGGGGCGATAGATAAGGATCGAGGAGTCTTTAGAGACTACCGACCCCATTACCCTACCAGATTCCGTCCGCGAGCCTGTTCATCGGCTAGCCCGCCGGTGTGGCCGGGATATCCATTGCCGAACCGTCTAGATCAAGCTTTATGACCGTATCGCCGTCGACAGTCTCGGCGGCTGGAATGTCGAGCGAAATGCCCTCAATCGTCTGCGCAACTACCACTCTCCTGCCATCCAGGAACGCAGCCCCGCGGACTTTGCGGGGGATCGGCGGCAGGGTCAGGCGGCTGGCGGGCTTGAGCAGGTGAAGGTAAATGGCATTGCCCTTCCGGGTGCTGGCCAGGCTGCTGGTCGGCTTGTACGGGCCGCCGCGAGTGCCGTAGATGCTCTCGCCGTTGCGCCTTAGCCATTGGCCGACGTCCCCAAGCACCTCCGCCTGGCGCGGCTCGATCCGGCCGTCGGGCATCGGGCCGACATTGAGGAGCAGATTGCCGTCGCCGCCCGCGCAGCATGCCAAGGTCCGCAGCACCTCGGCCTTCGACTTGAGGGCGTCGCCGGGCTTCCAGGCCCATTGGGTGCCCAGCGTCATGCAGGTCTCCCAGGGCCGCCGGTCATCGTAGCCGCCGAGTTGCTGTTCGGGGGTGTAGTAGTCGGCGTAGGGCGAGAGGATCCGGCGGTCGTTGTTGCCCGGACCCAGATCAAGCCGGTTGTCGATGATGATCCGGGGTTGCAACTGGCTCACCAGCCGATAGGTCTGGGCTTGATCGTAGAGCGGCTGGCCGCCGTCCCAATCGAACCAGAGCAAGTCGATTCGGCCGTAGTTGCCTAACAGTTCGCGCAACTCACCCTGCATGCGGCCGACAAAAGCGGCGTTGTGCTGGGTGCGGAAGTCCGGATCGCGCCAATCCATGGGCGAAAAATACCAGCCGATGCGGAGGCCATGCCGGCGGGCCGCGGCCGCCAGCTCGCCGCAAACGTCGCGGTGGAAGGGGGTGGCGGATATGTTGTAATCGCTGAGCGCGGAGCGCCAAAGCAAGAATCCGTCGCAGTGCTTCGCGGTCAACACCACGTATTTCATGCCGGCGCCCTTAGCCACCGCTACCCAGCGATTCGCGTCGAATTGTCGGGGGTTGAATTGCCGATAGAGATTGTCGTACACCTTAGCCGGGATTGGACCGTGGTTCGGGCACTTGGGGTTGGTGTTTGCCCGCGACCAACTGATCTCGGTCCCCTTCAGGCTGACCGGCCCCCAGTGGATGAACATGCCGAACCGCGCCTGCCGCCACCAGTGCAGCCGGGCTTCCTTCTGGGCCGCAGTCTCACCTGCGGCCTCAGGCGACGCGCGTTCGGCTGCCTGGGTGTTGCCACCCGCAGTCCAAAACCACAGATTGGCGGTAAGTAGCAGGGCATAGGTTATGGTGGGTTTCATATGGATCTCCCCCTCCAGGTTTAGCATCGCCCCGTCTGCTGGAATGTCCGTTCGTAGATTATAGCCTGTCACGCGATGCCGGTTGCTCCGAACGCCTGAGACGGTTTGCCCACGTGAGCCCGATTCCCAACTCGCCATGCCCGATTGACACTCCAGCGGCTAGCCAGTATAGGAATAGACGACCGATCGGCGAATTGATTCGACCCGGGAATCCAATTCCTAGTCCCCGTCCCCTGATCCCTGGTCTTTCCGATGCTCAAGTTTCCCCTCGAGGTCTACGACAAGCAGTTGACCTTGTACGACAAGGACCTGGTCCAGTTCTGCGCCGAATACCTGCTCGAAAACGGGGAAACTCTGCGCTTTCAGGATTTCCCGCGCTTCCGCCAGTTGGGCATGAAGGAGATCAATAAGGCCTATGGGCATTTGTTCTACTTCGGCCTTATGGAAAATCGCGACGCCGACTGCGCCACGATTTCCCCGGCGGTGCTCGAGCTGGTCGACGCCTGGAAGCATCCGCCCCCGCCCAATTATCTTGACCTGGCGACCAAGTGGTTCTGGAGCAAACCCTGGTCGATCGCCGTGTACGTGCTGATTGTGGTGCTTCCAGCCGTGCTCGGCTGGGTGTGGATGGTTAGGACGGTTCTGGCCTGGTTGCGGAGCAGGTGATAAGCGGTCCGCACAATTCCTACGGCTCGCCCGCACCAAACCGGCTTTCGATGCAGGTCATGATCCGCTCCAGGGTAGGCTCGGCGGCTCGGTAGTACGTCCGCCTCCCGTCCTGGCGGCGACTCAGCAGCCCGCAGTGCTGCATCATCCGCAAGTGCTCGGAGGCCATGTGGCTGGGGATGTCGCAGGCCTCGGCGAGTTCCCCCACCGTAAGCTCTTTACGCAGAATCAGTTGCACCATGCGAAGCCGTACCGGGTGCGCCAAGGTCCGCAGGCACTCGGCGGCGGTTTGGAAGTTGTCGGGCCCGACGGGCTTGGCGTTGCGACTTGTGCTCATGTATCAATGATATCGCAACATCTCGACATGTCAATCAATTGCTTACTTCGCGGATCGCGGCGTCAGATCAACTTTCTGATAGAGCAGTTCGACGATCCCTTCGATCACCTCCGCCTGAGTGCTTTCCAGCAGGACTTCGAGCTTGCTGTGCAGTTCCCGTTTCCGATTGGCCTGTCGGGCGGTCGCCACAACGCCCTCGCGGGTGAGGGCCCCGCCCTCGCCCACACGGCTATGCAACTCGTCGAAGTCTCCTTCCGTCCAGCCCGCGAACAAATCCTTGTGGGTTTCGATCACTTCGGCCACCAGCGGATTGGTCTGTCGATCGAAGCGGCGGTAGAGCAATTGGGCCGGCTCGAGAAAAAGCTCGTCCACTTTGACCCCTAATCCGTCGGCCAGGCGGTGCAGGGTGCGGATGTGCGGCTTCTTGCCCCGGTTGAGAATGCCGCGGATAGTGCGTTCGTCGAGGCCCGTCCGCTCAGCCAGGGCATGGACCGATAGGCCATCGGCAGCCATCAGGCGCAGCAGGTTTTCGCGGGTGTGGTCCGGCATGGCGCGGCCTATGGCCTGATTTCCCCACTCGTCGGGGGCGGCGATTCGTTCGGACTGCCGGCCGCCCACGGGTTTGGCCAATCGCCCCAATGCTCCAAGTAGCGGCGGAAGGCCGCCACGCCATCGGCCTTGCCTTCCAGCCAGCGCTTGGTGTCGGCGATCAACTGCTGCTCGGCGCCCAAGGCCAACTGGCCCAGCAAGACCCGCGTGCGGAGGAAGACGAAATAGGTGTCCAGCACGTCGCAACGGCAATAGTCGTTGATCTCGGCGAGCCGGCCGGCCTCGTACATGTCCTGCACCATGTCGCCGTGGACGTCCATTTTGCCGGGCTTTCCGAGCAGATTGGCCGCCAGGTTTAGCCCTCCGGTGAAACGGGTCGCGCCGAAGTTTGTCAGCAGCTCGCACAGGTCGATGTGGGCCGCCAGGTTATAGCGGCTCCGCGGCTGCTCGAACGACTTGCCGGACGCCTGGAACCAGCCGGGCACGCTCAGGCCGTAACGAAAGGCCGCCAACTCCAGGAGCGGCAGGTCGAACCCCCGGCCGTTGAAGCTGACCAGCGTGGGCCGGCGATATTTCTCCCATCCCCGCCAAAAATACTCGGTGATGACGTGCGGGCGGAACAAGGGCTCGTCCAGCACTACCACGTCTTCCAGGCGAAACTCGGCCGTCACCTTGCCCACCACCACCGAAATCGGGATCTGGAAGCTGTAGGGGATGAAGTCGGTCTCGTATTTGGCCATCAATTCGTCGCGGTACCGCCGCACGGCAGCCGCCGGCTCCAGCGCCTCGCCGGCATAGCGCAGCTTGGCCACCAAGGCGGCATCGGCCACGCTCTCGGTATCAAACACCAGGTAGCGAACGGCGTTGGGCATAATCCTTCTCGGCAATCCGGTCACAGGTCAGTTGGATGGGGCCGGTCGTGTGTCAATCAGTCCTCATCCGCCTCGATGTCGAGGGCTTTGGGAACCGGCACTTCGCCACCGACCGTAAGCGGTGTGCTTTGGGGCAACTTCGCTTGGATCTGGTCCAAGATCATCTTCAACTCCACTTTGGGACTCACTTGCAGACCAAGGCTTGCTGCAACGCCCTGCGCATCCGTACTTATACGCTCCTTCAACTCGAGCCGGTAGGCTTGTTGCTGCTGATGTAAGTCGTACGAATGAAATTGCATCGGATCGCCGTCCCTGACGCCCCGGATATGGTCGAAGGCGAACGTTTTTCGCATATATTCGAGCAAGCAGTCCTGCAAAACAAGGACAAGCCGCTTGCCCAGATGATCAAGAGTGGCGAGTTTGTGGTTGAGTTGAACGAGGATGGTTTTTACGGTCATCTTCCAGTTCTGCACTTTCTGAGAAACCGGCCGTAGGCCGGTTGGAGTTTCAAAACTGATCTTGCAATGAAAAAGGCTCTTCTGTCACAAGGCGTTTTTGCAGGACGCAAGTGACAGGAGAGCCGAGGATGGCGAA
>JAJYGU010000231.1 GCA_021784975.1 Planctomycetota bacterium | reverse complement strand
CAGCTTGAGGGCCGCCTCATGATCCGTGCCGCCGTCGGCGCGGATCACATCCAGAAACCGCAGCACCTGTTCCTTGTTTTGTTGGGTGGCAAACGCCAGGCGGCCGGGGCCGGCGGCGGGGGTGAAGAGCATCGGTCGCTGGTTGTACAAGATCACTTGAAACTCGTGCACGGTGTCCAGATTGTTGAGGCTGGCGGAGAGTTCGGCTTTCGCCGCCCGCAAGGCGGCGGCGCCGCAATCGCCCATGCTGCCGGAACGATCCAAGACATAGACGAACTTGTAACCTTCGCCGACCAGGCCGAAGAAACTGGTGCGGGCCTTGCCGCCCTCTTTGGGAGCGATCGAGAATCCCAGTCCCTCGAAGCGACCTATGGGCGCGGGCGGCACACTGCCTTCAGGCGGAGCGGCAAGGGCCGCGCCGGCCGCCCAGAGGGCCAGCAGCCAACAGACGGCGGTGGGGTTGGCTTTCATTGGGGTGCCAAGCTGTTGTAGGGCGGCTCTTCAGAGCCGTCTCTCGACGGGTCTGGAGACCCGTCCCGCGGAAGAATTGACCAACGTATTCGTGAGCGCTCCCTAACCGGGTTTGGGCTGACGGCCCTGCATGCGTACGGCCCGTCGCAACAGCGCCTTGTAGCGAGCCACCGTCTCCGGTCCGTCGAGAGTTGGGTATAAGGTCAGGGCCGCCTTCAAGACTTCCTCGGCCTGCCGAGCCTGCTTCAGTGCTCGCCGCGAATCGGTCGAGGTCTGGGCCTCGTGGACCAGGCAGTCGGCCACGCGATACATCACCTCGTAAAACTCCGGCGGCTTCTTGCCGCGGATCTGCAGCAACCGGTTGCGCAGATCGGTCCAGTGGGCTACCGCCTCGGGATAGTGAGCCGGCTCGGCCTCGGCCCAGGCCTCCAGGATGCGTCCCTTCTCCATGCGCGGTTCGAGGGCTCGCGGTTTCTCTTCGATCAACAGGTTGACTTGTTTAAGGGCTTCACTGAACTGGCCCTCCCGACGGAGCGCGCCGATCAAGCGGGCCCGGACTCGCGGGGCGGCGGCGGCGGCGGCCTTGGCGAACTCGGGGTCGGTTTTGGTGCGTTCCAAAATCTTCCGGTACTCCCGGCCGGCCTCGGCGGTCATGCCCAGCGCCTCCAGGGCCTCGGCAATAAACGCCATTCCCGCCACCGACAATTGCTGCCGCCCGGCCAACCTGGTCAGCGTGGCTACCAGCATGTCTTGGATGGTCCCCAGCCGCTTTTTGGCGTTTTCGACTTCCGCCAGATTGGCACTTGCGCCCACGCGGCCCAGTTGGGCGTCGGCCTTTCTCCGCTCTCCGCCAAGCAACCTGGCAAACTCGATCAGCACCCGGTTGACTTCCAAGGTGTCCGGCCCCAGCTCCATCAGCATCTTTCCGATCTGACTCGCCTTGTCCAGATCGTTCAGAGCGGTGTAGGTCCGTATTGCCCCCAGGAACACCCGCATGGTAGTGGTGTCGAGGGTTTTCGGTCGCTCCGCCTGCACGGCGTCGAGCAAGGGCTGATAGAGCGCGGCCGCCTCGGCCATTTGGTTGCCTTCGGCGTAGATTTCCGCCAGCAGCAACTGGGCCTCGACGAGGTAGGGCGGGCGGGTGACCAGGGACAACCGCTTGAACGCCTCCGTGCTGGCCCGCAGTTGCTCCATTGCCTTGGCGCGGTCGGCAGCCATCTGAACCTTGTCGCGGGCATGGGCGGGCTTGGCTTTCTCGGTCAGATAGCGTCGCCAATAGTTCTGCCCCGCCAGGAAGGCGGCCAGCGGGTAGCGCTCGGATTTCGGGTTCACCCGCTCGAAAATCGCGATCGCCTCAGCGACCTGACCCACCACCAAGTCGGCTTCGGCGCGGGCCATTCGGGCATCGTCGGCCTCGGGCCGCTCGGGCCAGTGTTTCTCGGTAAACTCGGCCACCGTGTTCAATTGGGCCAGCGCTTTCGGCCGGTCCGCGGCGGAGGCGGACGCGTAGAGGTTCAAGGCCGCTCGCACCGCCAAAGCCGCCGCCGGGGCGGCGGCCGCGGCGTCGGTCCGCTCGCGGGCGACGCCGGCGGCCATCGTCAGACACTCCTGGACTCTGCCTTGGCGGAACAGGTCGCGGGCCTCAAGGTACTGGACCTTGCTGATGGCCTGACGCACGCCGTCGGTTTGCGACTGATCTTTCTTTTCGGCCAATTGCAAGGCCAGGTTGTAATCGGATAACGCCTGCTCCCACTGCTGGTTGGCGGCGGCCGCCTCGGCCAGGGCCACCGCCTCGTCAAAGCTGGCCGCCTCATTCTTCTGGCGGCCGAGGGCCTTCAGGATTTCCCGCCGCAACAGGATCAGCTCCGGCTGATATGCGCTGCGGACGCGGGCCATGTCGGTGGTGAACCTCAAGAGTTCGCCAAGCTGCCGGCTCTTCTCCGACTCGGTTCCCTCTTGGGCCAGGGCGAATCGGGTTTTGGCGAACTCCAAGGCAATCGCCTGATAGCCGTCGCTGGTTTTGAATCGCTGATAGTCCTTGAGCCACTGATTGGCTTCGCTGAGAAACTGTTTCGGGTCTTGCTTGGCAAGGATCGACAGCCGGAAGTGCTCGACCTGGGAGAAGAGCGGCTCCAAACCGTTGGGCGAATGTTTGTTGCCCGGATCGGGGGCCCGGGCCAGCACTTCGTCGTAGATATCCAGCGCGGTCTGCCACTGGCCAAGCTCTTCGGTCACCTTGCCTTGCCACATGTGGGCATAGACGCCGGTAAGGTTGTCGCGGTTGGCCTGGTAGATGTCGTCAAACTCTTGGGAGGCCTTGTCCAGGGCCTCGCTGCGCGGCCGGCCCTTGGGGTCGAGGTGGGTTTGCGCCAAGTAGTAATCGGTCAGAGCGGTCTGGAAGAGCGCCTCGCGGAGGTTGAATTCCATTTCCTGCCGGGCATCGGCGGCTTGTGCGTGAGTCGCCGATCTGACTTTGGGCGGCAATTCGGCCAGCTTGGCCTTGTACTTCTCGGTGGCCCGCTGAAACACGGCCCGCACTTCGGCCAGGGCGGCACGGGCTTCGTTCAGCAGCACGGCCTGTCTTTGCGGGTTCTTGGGACCGGCCGCTTGCGCTGCCCGGATCAGTTGCGCGGCCTGTTTGACCGGAAAGTCGCTCCAGAGGGTGACGGCGGCCAGAAACTCGGGATGGTTGGGCTTTTCCTTGATAAATTTGGTCAGGTAGGCCTGCGACTCCTCCATGAGCTGGTCGCGCTCTCGGGCATCGAAGGCATCCTTGGCCGCCGCCCGCAGACTCTTCGACATCTCCAGGTCCCAAATGCCAGCGATGGCCTGAGGCATTTCTGGGCTGTTTTTCAGGATTTTCAGATATTCCACGGCCATGTCGCCGTAGCCGTTTTCCTGCAAGGCGCGGAGAAACTTCAACGACGGCGGCTGGGCGCGGGCGACCTGCCCGGCCGCCAGGCCGGCGACGACCAACAAGAGCAACGTGAAATGGCAGGTTGGGTGCCACTGGCTCTGGCAGTGCCCGTTTGGAGCTTTGGCGGCGCAAACGCTGGCAGAGCCAGTGGCACGCGAACGCGGCGGGACGCGGCGTCTCCTCACCCGTAGACAGTGACCAGCCCATGACGTACCCATGCTATTTGGCTTTCTGCTCGGCGAAGGGGGCGCCGTCGCTTTCTTCCGTATCAAGCTTATAAAGCGGCAGGTATCGGTAGTATACCTCCAAGGTCAGGGCCGAGAAGCTGGTCATCATTAGTCGTCCGCCGTATGCGCCATAGGTGTCATTGTGCAGGTCTCGGCGATCGGCCGCCACCGGTTGGGGGTCCCAGCTTCCCGTGGCGCAGCCTTCTTTGGCCTGGGTTTCGATCAACAGGTGCCGCATTTTGCGGTTCCAGGTGTCCCAGTCGGGACCGGAAATGTTGTGCATCACCTGCGTCGCGTAGTACCAATAATACAGGTTATGGCCATCGGGACCCTGGGTGCCGGGCAGATGCTGCATCAGGGCGGCGACGCCTTCTCGCATGGCCGGATTGTCGCGTCCCATGTGCAAATACTGTTGGCACAGCAGGCCGATTGCCGTGGTGCTAATCCGCGGCAGCGGGTCGCGCGGCATATAGCGAAAAAGACCGTGGCTGCGGCCAGTCGAGGCCGAGGCCAGAAATTTCCGCGCCTTGGCGAGCACCTCGGGATCGACCTTCAAGTAGGCCATCTGGCCGCTCTTCAGGGCCATGACCTGCCAGCCGACCACCGAAGTGTCGCCGGGCTGGCGGGGTTCGTAGCGCCAGCCGCCGCCCGCCGGGTCTTGGGCCTCGGCGATAAAGTTCAAGGCCGCCTGGGCGGCCCGGCCCAACAGCTTGTTGCCGGTCATGCCGTAACATTCACACAAGGCAATGGCCGCCAGGCCGTGGGCATACATGTTGCCGTTGTCGCGGAGATCGCCGTTGGGCTTCTGATGGTGAATCAGCCAGGCGATGCCGGCCTGGACGTTCTTGCGGTAAGGCCCTCTCGATTCGGGCGTTTGTCCGGCGCCCAAGAAGGGCAGCAGGCCAAGGGCCGTGCCCGCGGATGTGAAATCGAGCATCCCCGGCCCGGTGCAGGTGCTGCCCCGGCAACGGCTGCTGAAGTCGCGGATGCTCCAGCTTCCGTCGAGCATTTGGTGCCGAGCCAGCCAATTGAGCGCGGCCGCCACCGCCCGCTCCGACTGCTTGGTGCCGCCGCCGCTGCCCAACAGGGCCCTTCGCCGGCCGGCGTTGCGGCTGGTGAAGCCGAACTGGTCGCCTCCCGTACCGGCATGGGTGCCGGTGCCGATGCCCACGCCCACGCCCCCCTCTCCTTGGAAGGCCGGACCGAGTCCTGAGGCTCTGACCTCGAATCCGCCCAGCCCGCCAAGGTTGGGCTCGTTCGAGGCGGCTGCCATCCCGCCGCCAGAGTCCGTCGCGGACAGGTCGTCATCGAGGGACTTCTCTGCGGAGGCCGGTTCGCCGGGCGGCGGCAGCGTCAGCGTATCGACGCTCAACTCGGTCGGTGCTTCCGGCGCCTTGCCCAATTCGAACGGCTCGACGTTCTGCGGCACGTCAGCCGGCGATGGATAGGAAGAAACCTCGGCCGCCTCGAACGACGGCGCCCGGTTGACGATCTTCTCGACCACTTTGCTGCCGGTAAACGCCAGGGCGCAGACCAGAAGCATGTGGAAAACAAAACTGCTGAACCACCACAGGCCGTCTCCCTCCACCCAGGCGACGGCTCGGGCAACCAAGCCGTTTCGCAAACCGAACCTGGGCGGCGGCTCCTCGAAGGAAGCATTCTTGCCTTCTGGTGGTCGGACCATCCGCACCCTCTTCCCTGGTGAATATCGACCTGCACCTGGTGCCAGACTATTCAGTTTATCAGTCGACGGCTGGTAAAGCACTACGGCTCGTCAAGTGGTCCGGTGGGCGGCCCACCGTCGCGCGGCTGACCGTCGCCGCCGGTTCGCCCTTCGTCGTTAGGCTCCCGTCTGCCCACCAGGCGACTGTCGCCGTCGTTAGCCAGATGACTGCGATCGTCGAGCCAAGCCTCGACCGGCAGGCTCATTCTGGGGTGGTGGCCGGCGGCCAGCTCGCTCTTCCGCCGGGGCTTGCGAACCAGGACCAGATAGGCCAGTCGCAGGCCGATCGCGGCCCCGGCCGCCGCCACCAGCAGCATCCCCCAAGTGGCCTCTGAAGTCGCTTCGCCGGGGGCGGCCGCGGCCACCGGCTCCCACTGCAATCGCCCGATCAACAGCGGCGCCTTCAACGGCGGCTCGTTGGGCTTCGCGCCTGCCTCATGGTAGCCTTGCAGCTTGAAGAAGTAGCCTACGAACCGGGCCTTTTCGGAGACGTCGGGACCGGTAGGCATGCCTTGGGGTAAATCGACAACGATGGTCCAATAGAGCCATGCCTTGGACTCCCTCGTCCAGCCGACTACCTCCCACAACTGCACGCCGTTGTCGTTCTTGCCCGCATCCAAAACTTGACGCACATTAAGATTCAGGGCCACCAGCTTTCCGCGATACTTGTCGGGCGACTGATACAGTTGGCGAAACAACAGGTCGCTTCGGGCCCTGCGCATCAGGGCGTCGAACGACTGGTTCTGCACCCAGCGGACGATCCGATCGTAGGGGACCATCTCCTCGCGCTGGAGCTCCAAGGAGCCGTCGGTGACCGCCTGAAACTCCATAGCGGCTTCCCGAGCCTCGCCGGGGTCTTGGTCGGTGCCCGCCTCGTCGGCGGCCCGCTGGGCGTCTTCCTGCCGATGATCCGGCAACTTGCTTGCTGACGAGGTCTTAACGTCCGGCGGGCCTTTGCCGCCGTCGGCCCTGGCCGGCGCGGCTGCGGGGCGATGGGCCACGAACCAGGTCCACATGTTCGGGTCGCGGAGGCGGAAGAACAACAGGAGCAAGACGGCCATCATCATCAGCCCGCCCACCAGTCGCGTCAGTTCGCTGCCGCGAAACATGCTCCCTGGTCTCGGTTCTCGCCCATCATGGCGCATGGCACAAGTTATCCGCCAGGCACTTCCACAAAGCTCAGTTTCGCCAGCTTCTGGCCGTTCGCCAAGGTCTGCCGGGTGCAGATGTCGACGATCTTCATCAGCTCATCGTAGCGACACTGGTCGCTTACCTGGATGATGACCTGATCGAAGGGATTACCAGGATCGGCGAAAACTTGCTTCAGTTTCCCATCCAGGGCGGCGACGCTCGGCACCTGGGCTTCGCCGATGCCGAGGCTTTCGATGATGCCGGTCTTGGGATTGGCAAAGACGCTGATGGTCAAGGTGTTGACCCCGGCGATCGGATTGGGGTTTTTTTCGTCCGAACCGGCTTGTTGGCCGCCCTTGACGACCATCGCCGCCTGCGGGGGAGGCAACCGCAACGATATTTGCCCTTCGATCGGCGCCGGTTTGAAGGTGAGCATGAAGAAGGCCAGCAACTGGAAGGCCATGTCGAGCATGGCCGCCAGGTTCAACTCTACCCCGGGCGGATTCCGCTTTTTCCGGCCTCGCCTGCCCATGTCACGGTTCCTTGTTGATCGCCTTCAGGGCGAAACGGCGGAAGCCGTTGTCCTGGCACGCCTTGATCACGCGATTGACCATGCGGAAGGGGGTAGCCCGGTCGGCGCGGATCACGATGGTGGTGGGCAGCTCCTGGCCCGCTTCCAGATCGGCGGCGGTCATCCGGGCGGCCAGCATGCTGACCTGCGACTCGCCGCGCAGGTAGCCGTCGATGTTGGTAATCGGGCGTCCGTAGATCTTGAGGTTGCCGGTCTTCTCGATGTTCAAGACCAGCAAGTCGCGCTGCCCCTTGGTGTCGACCGGCCGGGCCGAGCCGACCACCGGAAGCTTCAGCGACAAGTCCATCTCGGCCGACTTGAAATTGATCACCAGCATGAAGAAGGTGATCAACTGAAACACCATGTCCAGGATGGGGGTGAGGTTCGGCTCGGCCTTGACGTCGGTGGACAGTAGTCGCGACATATCGGATCGACTCCGTCCGCCCTAGCTCGGCAACTTGGCGGGCGGCGGCGGGGCCGCCGACCCTTTACTGCGACTGGCGTGCGAGAAATGCCGCAGAAACCCGTCGGCCGCCAGCATCACCGAATTGGAAATGTAAATCACCCGGTTGCGGAACAAGGCAAAGAAGTAAATCGCCGGCACCGACAAGGCCACTCCCTCGAAGGTCAGAAGCAGCGCCTCGGAAATCGCCCGGGCTACGTCGCTAGATTTTAGTTGCACGTCGCTGCGGGCAATCACGCCGAAGGCCGAAATCATCCCCTTGAGCGTCCCCAGCAGCCCGATCATCGGCCCTAGGGTACCGAGCACGGCCAACATGCTGATCTTCTTTTCCATCTCGGCGGTGATGGCTTCGCCCACCCGTTCCACTGCCTCGCGGGCCTCGGCCAGCCCATTGGGCAATTCGGAAATGCCCGTGCTCAACAGCCGGCTGAAGAAGGAGTCGTCTTGTTTCACCAGCCCGTAAATCCCCTTGAAGTCGCGCTGCTCCAACAAGCCTTCGCACTGCTGCACCAGTTCGGGCGGGGAGGCCATCTCGACCCGCATCTCCCAGAACAGCCGGCTCACCGTGGAAACGAAGTAGATCGACAAAAGCAAGATCACGATGCCGATAAACCCCGAGCAACGCAGGATCCAGACCAAGAAACTTTCCCGGACCGCGGGCTCCGCCGGTTTCTGCGGTTCGGCGGCGGCTGCGGCCGGCTGGTCGCCCCCTTGGGCCCACGAGTAGCGTGGAGGAAAAGCGAGGGCAAACGCGGCCCACAATGCCAGCGCCAGCAGGAACCACGCCTTCCTACGCCCCATATTTGGCGTATTATCCATGAGTCCGTCCCTCTTCTCTGTTCCGTCCGATTCTTGTCAGTATCCGACGCGGCCCCGTGCAAGTCAAGAAAGCCAATCCCTTGGCCCGCAAGGCGTTGGCACGCCATACCCAAGCCTACCCCATGAAATGCGCAGCCAATCCAGCGGCTGGTCGGGCTGTTTGTCGTACTGCAAAGGTTGAGCGCCGCGGTAGCGATCGCAGCGACATACAGCCGAACCGTCAAGATCGGCAAAATCGCGCAGGTTAGGGCTACATTCGATTCGATGAGATCGCAAGATGGGTGGCATGGGTAAGCAAAGTTTACCCGTGCCTCACCCATTCTGCACGGCTAGACCTAGCACGGGTAAACCTCGTTTACCCATGCCACCCTGCCTCGACATCAATACGGCTTGTAGATTCCGGGCA
Organism: Planctomycetota bacterium; assembly: GCA_021784975.1. Lineage (GTDB taxonomy): Bacteria > Planctomycetota > Planctomycetia > Pirellulales > Thermoguttaceae > JAJYGU01. The sequence continues at coordinate 1,440 of JAJYGU010000231.1, read as the reverse complement.
CTGGGATGGGATACCTGCCTTCGGCATCCGGCTTCACCGGGGGATCGGCGTCGAAGGCGTACTTGGCGGGCGCCTCGCTCGGCCCCTTTGCGGCCGCCTCGTCCCATTTCACCAGCCGGCCAGAGTAGGTCGCCATCCGGCCCAACACGGAGGTGAAGCTGCTAGTGGCAGCGTAGTGAGCGTCGTTGTGCCTCTCGTTGTTGCGGATGGCCTCGAATAGGGCGATGTGCTCTTGCTCGTAAGGGTCTCGGCCGCCGTGGAATCGGTGGCTGTCAATGACGCCTTTCGTGCCGTGAATCGCCTCGAAAACGCCATGGAAGGTGGTGCCGTCCATTTGGCGACACTGGCTATACATCTTGGTGCCGTCCGGGTAGGTGAACTCGACGAAGTGTTCGTCGAAAATCTGGCCCAGGCCTTTCTTCGGATCGCGGTTTGCGTAGCGGCGGACGCAGGCCCCCATGCCGTTTGCCGCGATCGGATGGGCGTTCTTGGCCCAATTACAAACGTCCAGGTTGTGAATGTGCTGCTCGCAGATGTTGTCACCGCACAGCCAGACGAAGTGGTACCAGTTTCGCATCTGGTATTCCATCTCCGTTTGACCGGGTTTGCGGTCGCGGAACCAGATGTTGCCGCCGTTCCAATACGCGCGGAGAAGCGTCAGATCGCCGAGCCCGCCGTCGTGGATCCGCTTCATCGCCTCGACGTACGGCTTCTGGTAATGGCGCTGCAGCCCGACCACCACCTTGAGGTTCTTCTGGTCGGCCAGCTTGTTGGTCTCGAGCAATGAGCGGTAGCCGGGGGCATCCACGCAGCACGGCTTTTCCATAAAGATGTTTTTGTTGGCGGCCACCGCAGCCGCATAGTGGATCGGGCGAAAACCCGGCGGAGTGGCAATCATCACCACGTCCGGGTCGGCGGCAATCGCTTTCTGGTAGGCATCGAAGCCGATGAACATGCGCTCCTCGGGCACGTCAATTCGATCGGCATGCACCTTTTTCAATTCCCTCACGCAAGCCTCGGCGCGATCCTTGAAGGCGTCGGCCACCGCGATCAGCTTGACGCCTTGGACCGAGCTGAGGCAGTTCCCAACGGCCCCGGTGCCGCGGCCACCGCAGCCGATCAGGACGATCTTCATCTCTTCGCTGCCGGCGGCATGGGCCGAGCGGGCCACGTTCAAGCCGCCGGCCAGGGCAAAGCCGGCCGCCGCCAGGGTGCTGCCTTTCAAAAAGTCTCGACGGGTTGCTTGTGGGTGGTCGCTCATGGGCGTACTCCAGTGTCAGGGGGGTGAAGAAGAAGGTCTACTCTTTGCCGGCTTGGGCTTTCTTGTAGTCGATCAGGGCCGCCTTCTGCGACTCGTCCAGGTCATACTTGGCCGCTTCCGCCGGCGTCGGCCGACGCAGGGGACGAATCACCCGGAAGCCGACGAAGTCGGCGTCGGTG
>JAJYGU010000026.1 GCA_021784975.1 Planctomycetota bacterium | reverse complement strand
GGAGGCGCCGCCGCGGGGGGCGACGAAATCTTCGACGCCGCGGCGTTGGGCGGAGGGGTTGTCGCGCCGACGGCGGGCATCGGTGGCGCTGCCGCGACACGGACGCCCTTACCGGGCGTCTGGCTCATAAGTTGCTCAATTCCTTGTTCCTGCATCCAGGAGGTCTTAGCCATGGTAGTCGCTGCCTGCCATATTCAAGGTGGGGGAGAGAGGGGAAGGTGAGAGTGCGCCGCCAGCGGATAGGCGGAGCCGGGCACCCTCGTCGAGAAGCTTGATTTCTCGGCGGTGCACCTCCTGCCGATGGCGCAGTCGCTGCGCATCGCGAAGCCGTTCGAGCATCTGCACCTCCCGATCGGCTTTCAGCAAGGCTGCCCGGCGGCCCTCGATCTCGGTTGCCAGATTCGCCTGCCGCGCGTTCAACTCTTGGCGGCGCGACTCCAACATCTGCCGATGACGCTGGGCGTCCGTCAGGCGATCAAGGACCAAGGCTCCGGGACGGACGGCGCGGCGGGCGGCGGACAGCAACCGCTCGCATTCCGCCTGCAGCCCGTCAAGCTGCTGCTGCAGCGTTTGTTCGACCCGCTGGCTTTCGGCCAATTCCAGACGCCGCTGGTCGCGGGCCGCCTCGCGGAGTCGAAGCACACTGGTTAAGCGAAAGATGAAATCTGCCATACTTCTATAAGGTCTCAACTCGGGCCTGATATTGTGCGCTGAGATCGAGTAACTGGCGCCGGGCGTCCGCCAAGGTGGCGGGTTGCTCGACCGCCTGCCGCAGATAGTGCTGGATGGCCTCTTGCAGGTCGATGGCGGCATCGACGGTCTTCTGGCTGCCGCGCTGATAGGCCCCGATGGAGATCAGGTCTTCGTGGTCGCGATAGGCGGCCAGCAACTCCCGCACCGCGAAGATCGCCTGCCGATGCGACGGGTCGGTCACTTCGGGCGTCAGCCGGCTGATGCTCTCCAGCACGTCGATCGCCGGGTAGTGGCCGCGAGAGGCCAGTTTGCGGGAGAGCCAGGTATGGCCGTCCAGCAGGCCGCGGAGGGCGTCCGAAATCGGCTCGTTGGGATCGTCGCCTTCGACCAAAACCGTGTAGAAGGCGGTAATGCTTCCGTGCGGGCTGCGGCCGGCCCGCTCGACCAGCTTGGGCAACAAGGTGAACACGGACGGCGTGAAGCCCCGGCTGGTGGGCGGTTCGCCGGCCGCCAGACCAATTTCACGCTGCGCTAGGGCAAATCGCGTGAGCGAGTCCATCAGCAACAGCACGTCCTTGCCCTGATCGCGGAAATATTCGGCGATGGCGGTGGCGGTAGAGGCGGCTTGGGTCCGCAGCAGCGCCGGCTCGTTGCTGGTGGCCACCACCACCACGCTCTTGGCCAGGCCCTCCGGCCCCAGGTCGCGCTGAATAAACTCGTTCACCTCGCGGCCCCGCTCGCCGATCAAGGCGATGACGATGACATCGGCCGCGGTGTAGCGGGCCATCATTCCCAGCAGCACGCTCTTGCCAACGCCGGAGCCCGCAAAGATTCCCATCCGCTGACCCTTGCCACAGGTGAGCAGTCCGTCGATGGCCCGGACCCCGGTGGAAAGCGGCTCATCGATCCGCGGCCGATCGCAGGGGGCCGGCGGACGGCGGTGGAACGAGGTTCGATCCGAGAGCGCGGGCGGCGGCTTGCCGTCGAGCACCCGGCCTTCGGCGTCGACCACCCGGCCCAACATGGCCGGCCCCACCCGAAGCCAGCGGGCCGTGCGGCGGAGGCGGACGCGATTGCCGCGCCGCACGCCGCTCAGTTCGCTCAACGGATAGAGCAAGGTCAGGTCGTCGCGAAAGCCGACCACCTCGGCCAACAGCGGCGGGCCCATTTCGCGCTGGATTTCGGCCACCGCTCCCACCGGGGCCGGAAAACCGGCGGCCGCCACCGCCATGCCCGCGGTCTGCGCGATGCTGCCTACCAAGGCGGTGGGCATGATGTGTTCAAGCTGGTCGATGAGATCGAGCATGGAATTCCAGGGGTCGTTGGCAAACGACGGCCGGCGCTGCGGCTCGGGCCTGTCCCGGTTTTTGTGGCGACCATGCCCGGCGTGGTGCCCGGCCACAAAAATGGGACTGTCCGCTTCTGCGCACGTTACGGGAGCAACTCCTCTTCAATCCGCTTCAACTGCGACTCGAACTGCTGGTCGATGGCCCCGAAGCGGGTATCGAGGCGGCAGCCGCCGGGAGCGACCTCGGGGTCCGCCTTTACTTCCACCTCGCCCAGGATCGATAGCTCTTTGACCAGCTTCCGCGCTTGGCCGCCCAGTGCCTTGTGGTCGGCCGGATTCAAACGAATGCACACTTGGGAGCTGCCGGCTGCCAGTTCCAGCGACTCGCGGACCAGATCGAGGGTAATTTCCGGGCGATGTGCCAGTTCACGGCGGATCAGCCGCTGGGCGATGGCGGTGGCCACGCGGACGCCACCGGCCTCCCAGCGGGCCAACCAGGCCTGTTTGGCGTCGCGAATCTCGGCCACCGCCGTTCGCAAGGCGGGTAGCAGCGTGAGCAGTTGCTGCCCCACGGTGGCCTGGGCGCCGCGGAGGGCGGCCGCCTGGCCGTCTTGCTCGGCTTGTTGCCGCAAGGCATCGACTTTTTCGCGGGCCTGGGCCACCAGCGCGGCCCCCTCCGCGCGCACCTGGGCTAGATACGCCTCGGCTTGGGCGGCCAAATCCTCGAAGTTGAAGACTGCGCCGCCTACGGCCGAACGGGCGTCGCTGCTGCGGATGATGGTCGACATGCTTGGTTGCCGGGGTCAGGCCGCCGAGGCCGGCTTGCCGGATTTCGTCAAAGTGCGTTGGGCTAGGGCGGCGACTTGCTGCCGCGCCTCGAAAACGTCGCTCAATCGCAGCGGCCCAGGATGCCTGAGTTGTCTGCGCCAGCGTTTGGCCTCACGGGGCGGCAGGGCTCGCAGCACCCGCTCGAGGAGCGGCGGAGGGGCCCCGATCAAGGCCGTGTGGGCTACCGCCGGGTCGGCCGCCTGGAAGACGGCGGCAATCGTCGTGTCGTCCAGCGACTCCAAGTCGTCGAAGCTGATGGTCCTCAGGCCGAGTTTTTCCGCCAACGGTCGATCACAGGCCGCCAGGTTTTCCAGCAGCATCTCGCTGGTGCGGTCGTCAGAGGCATCAAGGATGGCGACGACGGCCTCCAAGCCGGCCAGCCGGCGCCGCTGGCTGGCGAACTGCTGCGAGAGCCGGATTTCCAAGGCCCGTTCCACATCGTGCAGCACCTCGGGATCGGCCTCATCCAGGTCGACCAGGCGGCGGAGGATATCGACTTGCAGGCCAGGCGGAAAATGGGCCAACGCCCGGCCGGCTTGTGGCGCGGCAAGGTGCGACAACACCAGCGCCACGGTCGGCGGCCGCTCGCCTTGCAGCAAATGGACCAGTTTCTCATCGTCGGCCTCACTGAGAAACCCGAAAGGCGGGCCATGCTCGGCGGCTGGATCAGTGTTGCGGTTCGACTCGCCAATCGCGGTGGCCGGGGCGTCTCCGCCCGTCTCGGACGCGTGGCCTCGCTCGTTTTTCGACTCCGCCGCGCGGCTCTCGCGGCGGGCCAGCGAAAATTGCCGCTCGATCAGCGGGGAGTCGAGCTCGATGCCGGCCGGACTGGCCTGAGGCACCAAGTGGCCGAGCCGCAGAAACTCGTCGACGATTCGCTGTCGTTCGTCCGCGTCGACCTCACCCAGCACGCTGGCCGCCTCGCGCACCTGCCGCGCCTGATCGGCAGGGAGCTGACTGAGCAGAGCCTCGGCGGCAGGTGAATCAAGGCTGGCCACCAGGATGGCCGCCTTGTGAATGCCTGTCGCGGGAATGAGAGCATCATCGCTCATGGCTTACCCTGAACTTCCGACCCAGGTGCGAAGGATGCCGGCCGCCGCATGGGGGTTTTGCCTGACCAACTCCGAGAGATCGTTGCGGCTAGTTACGCTGCTGGGGTTGGGTCGCAATCCATGATGAAGTGGAACCGGTTCAGCCGGCTGGCGGTCAGCCGCCGGGATATCAGCGGGGGGTGCCGGATTCGTCGCCAGCGCCACCCGCCGCCGCTCCGCTGCACCGGCGCGGGCCGTCGACCGCAACAGCCACAGGCTCGCCAGCGTCAGTCCGGCCAACGCCAGCAGCCCGCCGTAGGCCCGCAGCCACGCCTTGGCAGTCTGCTCCCAGGCCGGGGGCGGCAAGGCCTTGGCGGGCAAATCGTCAAAGCTGGTTACAGCCACCAGGTCGGGCAGGTTGTGGGCGCCCTCGGCCGGCGGCAGCAATTGGGCCACTTGTTTCTGGATTTTCGCCTCCTCTTCGGCGCGGATCTGATCAAGCGTGCGTGCCTCCGGAGTCCTCGGCGTGTCGCCGACGCTGCTGCCCGAACGCTCTTGCCCCAATCGCCGGAAGTAGCTGTCGGGGATGCCGATCGAGACTTTGGCCAGCCGCGGAGTCGAGCGATCGCCGCCCAACTGCATGTTGACTTCCACGGTCGCGCCCGAAATGAAGTACAAGGCGTTGAGGATTTTGGCCTTGAGGTCCTGCTCATAGGCGCGTTTCAAGGATATGAGCTTGTCGGCGGTCATGGCGCCCTCTTCGTCGCCCCGCCAGGTGCGGCCGTTCAGGTCGGCCACGGTGACGTTTCTTTCCTTGAGCCCGGCCATGCCCCCCGCCACCAGTGCGCGGATGTCGGCGACTTGAATTTGGTCGAGCGGGAGGTTGCCGGACGGTTCGACATTGACCAGGGCGGTCATCTGCTTTTCGTGGGCGAAGCCGGGCTTGGTCTCCTCGTTGTAGAGCACGCTGGCGTCCTCAATACCCGGCTTCCGGCGGATGGCCGCCGCCACCGTGTCCTGGACAGCGATCTTTTGGCGATTACGATCGCGCTCGGAGCCGATGTCAAACAAGCTGCCATCCTTGAGGGCCTCGCGTTGGGCAGCGCCCAGGTCCCGCGGCAGGACCTTGGCGTCGGTCAAGGCGGCCATGCAGGCGGGCTCTTCGTTGCGTGGGACGAAGATCGACGTCCCGATGATCTCATAAGTCAGATTGGCCTTGATCAATGCCGACTCGATGGCCGGCAGTTGACTGGGCCCAATCCCCGCGCCGTGCATCAAGTCGACCTGGGGTTGGGCCGTCTGGTGCACCAAGAGATACCCCAGGCTGAGGCCTACCACCAGCAGCAACAGGCCCGCGGTGAGCCGCGAGCCGGGCGTCATCGAGCGATACCGGTCGTAGAGTTGCCCGTAGGCGCGATTGAGCAGATCCATCCACTCCACCCCGAACGCCGATCAACTACCAACTGCTAGCCACTAGCCACTAACCACCAACCACTAGCCACTAACCTACGCCGCCCTTTCCATCGCCATGGCCCGAGGGATCGAGAGCGTAAACGCCGCTCCGCCTTCGGGACAGTTCACCGCCGTCACGCTGCCGCCGTGGAGTTGAGCAATCCGGCAAACGACGGCCAGGCCGAAATCAATCGTGCCCGCCGACGTTTGGAATAGCTCGCCGGCGGGTGGCTGCTGCATTACCTCGGGCAGCCCCGGCCCGGAATCGGCGATCTCCAGGTCCACCGTGTTTGGACCGGCGGACGAAGTGATCACCAACGAACCACCGTGAGGCATGGTGTCGATGGCATGGATCACCAGGTTGGCCACTGCCTGGCGAAGCATATCGCCATCGGCGGTGATGGTTTGTTCGGGCGGAATGTCAATCGCCAACTCAACGCTCGGCGACGACATCTGACGGCTCAACGAGCGGCAGATGTCGATAACCAATGCCCGTAAATCAAAGGTGCGCCGCTGCGGACGGCTAGTGTGTGCCATCGATATCACCCCTTGCGAGACGCCGGCCACGTGCCCAAGCAGTATGGTGCCGGCCGGCTAAAAAAAACATTTCGTGTCTGCTACGAGCGGCCAGCCTGTCGCAAGCACCTGCCTACGCCGGCAAGCCCACGCGATCGGGCCGTCCGACTACACCGGCTCGACGTAAAAAGGACTCTCAGGAGGGCGGTTTGTACCCGAAAACGCGCCAGGGTGTCAATGCACGTTTGCACGCCAGCGGCCTGATCCTTGTGCAAGTCAAGTGGCCTCTTCCAGTTTGCGACGAAAATCGTCGCGTTCCCTCCGGGTCGCTTCCAGATCGAACGCCAGATACTTCATATCGAGCCGCAGTTGGCCCAAGGCGTCCTGCACTAGGGAGAGGATCTGCCGGCGACGACGGTTGCTGTCGACAACACGCGTCAGAAAAGGCTCGATCAATCGGCGTTGCGGTTCAGGCAGGCGGCGGACCGCCTGCACCAACTCCTCGACTTCTTGAGAAAGTCCCTCGCGGCACGGGTGCATTAGGCGTGGTGGCTGGCTCATGGCGATCTCCCGGATCAAGGTGGTTGAGGGAAGCCAGGAAGCACTTGGCATGCCGCCTTATCCCAGACTCGAGGCCGCTCGCTTAACTTATTAGCTGTTAAGATCTTACGTAGTCGGCCCCGATTTCTGCCTTCGTTTCCCCGATGACGAAACGCAACGTTTGATCTGGCAACCATTCGCAAATCCTGATAGAAGCACCATTTACGTCAAAGGGGTGAAACCTGGCCCGGGGTGGCGTTTTTGCCACCACGAAGCGGAAAACGTGGGGCGTGGGCCGTTCACGCCCCACGGAGTCCCGGATCTCGGATCCCCGGTCTCTGGTCCCTAATCCCTGAACTCCGATCCCTGGTATGTCCTCTCGCACCATCACACGCCTTGCCGCGCTGCTGCTCACGGCCGCCCCGGTCGCGGCAGTCGGGCGGGCACAGGGACCCAGTCGTGCCGGGCCGGATGGCCTTCAAGCGGCTTGGCGTGATGCTGGAGGCGATGCTCGCTATCGGGTCCGGCAGCATCAGTGGATCCAAGGGGTTTTGCCGGGTGGGCGCGGTTGCGAGTGGCTTCAATTGGAGGCTGACGGTGGCTCGTGTGTCTACTTCAGCCGCGAGATCGGTCGGCCACGGGTCTACGAAGAACTAGTCCCTAGCGTGTGGGTTAAGTCGGATCGAGAGGGGTTGCAGTTGGCCGCCCGAATTGTCCTGCCGCGTACTGCCGCTGCCCGAAACGGACGCCCGCTGGCCACGGTCATTACCGGTCCCGCCTACTCAGCGGTGGGGGGCTGGCAGCAATTGCGGTTTGAGGGCTTGGTTCGCCGGCTGAACGCGCAGATTCGCGTGCTCCGCATGGAGTTCGGCCCGCAGGTCGATGGTCGCGAAGCCTACGTGGACACACTGTTGCTGAACGTCTATGGAGGGCCGGGCGTGACCAACGTGTGGATCGGAGAGGTCGAGGTGGCCGGGTTTGTGACGGTCGACGAAACTCGGCATCAGGCCAACGGGGCGGACATGGCAAATCGGAGCGCCGCTGCCGGCGCGGCGCAGGCCGTGGAACCGAGAATGCCCGCAGTCCGTATGGTGGGCGGCGAGCTGCGGATTGACGGGCGCCCGATGTTCCCACGTATCGTGCAACGTCAGGGAGAGCCGTGGGAAGTCTTGAAGCGACTGGGCTTCAACGCGGTGTGGCTCGAGCGTCTGCCGACGTGGGAGGAGCTTGAAGAGGCCCGTCGGCTGGGGCTGTGGCTGGTGTGTCCGCCGCCGCATCCGACGTCGGAGAACTCGCCCGGTGGTCCGCCGCCGCTGCCGATGACGGCCATCGGCTCGCAATTCGACGGCGTGTTGGCCTGGAACCTGGGGAGCAACCTGGCTCCGAGCGAGTTGGAGGCCACCCGCCGCTGGGCCGACCAGGTCCGCGTCGCCGACCGGAGAGATCCGCGTCCATTGATCTGCCGGCCCACCAGCGACCTTCACGGCTTCAGCGGCGTGACCGACTTGCTGTTGGCGGACCGGCGGCCGTTGGGAACGAGCCTGGATCTGGCCGACTACGGCCAATGGCTCCGCAAGCAACTGCTGCTGGCCCGCGCGAGCACGTCGATCTGGGCCACCGTGCAAACCCAGCCCAGCGAAGCCCTGCGCCGGCAATTGGCGGCCTTGGAGCCGGCCACCCCGCCGCCCGTGGCCGTCGCGCCGGAGCAGATGCGTCTCCTGGCGTATACGGCCATCGCTTCGGGAGCCCGCGGACTGTTGTTTCTTTCCGATACGCCGCTGGACGCACCCGACCCGGAAACCCGGCAGCGGGCGGCCGCGGTGCAACTGTTGAACCTGGAACTCGAACTGCTCGAGCCCTGGGCAGCGGCCGGGAGCTTTATCACCGGCGCCGAGGGCAACGTGCCCGAAGTCAGCGGCACCATGCTCTTGACTCCCCATGCCCGGCTGCTGTTGCCGATCTGGTTGGCCCCAGCAGCGCAGTACGTGGCCCCGCAATCGGCCACCAACGTACTTTCGTTGCGGGTGCCCGGCGTTCCGGAAGGGAACAATGCCTATGAGATCACACCCGGCGGGGTGCAACCGGTGCTGCACAGCTTCGGGGCCGGCGGCGAACTGGTAACGCTCAACGAATTCGGCCTGACCAGTCAGGTCTTGTTGGCCCACGATCCGAAAGTGATCGACGATGTGCGCCGCCGGGCGGAGTCGACCGGCCGCCTCGCTGCCGAACTGCAACGCCAATTGGCCGCCTATCGCCTTCAAAGCGTGCAGGCGGCAGCGGTCTTACTCGCCCCACGCACGCCGATCCGCCCATCGGCCGCCTGGCTACAGTCGGCCCAGCGCAGCCTGCAGACCTGCGACGGTCAACTGGCGGCCAGCGACTGGGCCGGCGCCGCCTTGAGCGCGGAGCGGTCCGGCCGCGCTTTGCGGCTGATCGAACGCGCCTATTGGGAGGCGGCCACCAAGGAGTTGCAGTCGCCGGTGACCAGCCCGGCGGCGGTCCGCTTCGACACGCTGCCGCTGCACTGGCGGTTCCGCGATCGAATCAAGGTCTCCGGCTTCGGCCCTAACCTGCTGGCCGGCGGCGATTTTGAAGACCTCAACACCATGCTCCGCGCCGGCTGGCAGTACCTCCAACGTCGCACGCCTAACGTGCAGACCGCCGCCGACCTGGTACCCGAGGCGGCCCACTCCGGCCGGCTCGGCCTGCGGCTGAAGGCGGCCGCCGAAGACCCGGAGCATCCGCCCGCCGTGTTGGAGGCAGCTCCGCTGATCTTCGTCACCCCGCCCGTGCCGGTAGAGGCCGGGCAGGTGGTGTGCATCTACGGCTGGGTGAACGTACCCGCTTCGATTGTCGGAAACGTCGACGGACTGCTGATCATCGACTCGCTCTCCGGCGAGGCCCTGGCCGACCGGATCCAGCGGACCAACGGCTGGCGGCAGTTCGCCATGTACCGGGTGGCGGCGCAGTCGGGCACGATGAGCGTGATCTTCGCCCTCTCCGGCCTGGGGGAAGCACGCATCGACGATGTGGCCATCCAAGCGTTGCAATCTTCCGCCTTCACTCAGCGCTAGCGTAGCGATTCGCGCTAGTGGCCATGGATTGTGAACCGCCAACCGCTAGCCACAGATGTCGGGCACGGCGTGCCTGACCTGCCAGACTACAAGCCGGCCGTGCGACTGACAACGCCCACGTTTCGTGTTATCATGTCTTCTAGCCCCCATCTTTGGAAGGGCAAGCGAATCTATCCCGATTGACAGCCACTCCTCTGTTCCGCCCTTCTCACCCAAGGAAAGACCGCTCATGGCGACATCTGGTGAATCGCGGGAAACCACAGATCTTTTCGGTCGTATTTTGCGCCACTGGCGCGAGTGGTGCCTGGGCCTTGCCTTGGTGCTAGCCGTCTTCCTGGCCTACCGGCCGGCCTGGCAGGGCGGATTCCTCTGGGACGACGACGCCCACGTGACCCGCCCCGACCTGCGATCGTGGACCGGGCTGTACCGCATCTGGTTCGACCTCGACGCCACCCAGCAATATTACCCGCTGCTGCACACCGCCTTCTGGGTGGAACACAAGCTGTGGGGCGACGATCCCCTCGGCTATCACCTGGTGAACCTCTTGCTGCACGCCGCCGCCGCCTTGCTGGTCGCCTGGATACTGCGATCGCTCAGGGTCCCCGGCGCCTACCTGGCAGCGGCGATTTTTGCCCTGCACCCGATCGAAGTCGAATCGGTAGCCTGGATCACCGAACTGAAGAACACGCTTTCGGCGGTGTTCTACCTGGCGGCCGCGGCCGTCTATCTCCGCTTCGACAAGATCCGCGAACCCTGGCGCTATCCTACGGCCGTGTGCTATGTTACGGCCTTGCTGCTGTT
>JAJYGU010000269.1 GCA_021784975.1 Planctomycetota bacterium | reverse complement strand
GCGGATCAGGTTGGTGACGATGGCTGCCAGCCGGTCGTTGTCGCCGAAGGTGGTTTGCAGTTCTTCGACCGATACCGTGTCGTTTTCGTTGATGATCGGTACGGCCCCCAATTCCAGGAGCGTGACCAGCGTATTCCGGGCGTTGAGATAACGGACGCGGTTTTCCAGGTCTTCAGCGGTGAGCAAGACTTGGGCAGCGTGATGGTTGTGTCTGTGGAGCGAACGCTCGTAGGCCTCGACCAAGATGCTCTGCCCGACGGCGGCCACCGCCTGCAAACGAGCGAGATCGGTGGGGCGGATCTTCAGCCCCAGCCGTCCCATGCCGGCCCCCACCGCCCCCGAGCTGACCAACACCACCTTCCGGCCCGCCGCCATAGCAGCGTGGACTTGGCCGGCCAGCCCGTTGATCCGATCCTCGTCAAGCTGTCCGTCTTGGCGGGTCAGCACCCGTGTGCCGACCTTCACCACGATGGTACCGGCCAAGGCGGCAATCTCTTGTCGCAGCAGGTCTTTCATAGCGGTCCAGGATACCAGGGATGCGGAGCGAAGAGAAGTGCAGGAATCTACAGGGCCCGCCCGTAGAAATTGCTCAGCGTTCGCACCCGGTCAACCAGGTACGCCACCACTCCACCGAGCACGAGCAAGGCGACCGCGAAGATCACGTGCCGATCCCATCCCGTGTAGATGCCTTGATGAAGGTCAATCCGCCAGGCGTAGAAATCGATCACCAGGATTCCGTACGACAGTAGCGACAGGCCAGTGACGAACCATACAAACCGCACTCGGAACCACAGCGCCGAACCGACAATCACCAACGGATAGCCCACCAGCAAGGAACTGGCCGCGCCGTCGCCAATCAGCAAAGCCGCCAACAGCGCCGCCGCATCCAGCAGCCCCCACACGTAGCGGGCCGCGAATGCCGATCGCGGCTTCTCCAAGAACTGCTGGCAGACGATCGACACAATTGCCCAAAAGGCAACCACGGCCGACATTTTGGCGTGGAATCGGCCGTCGACATGCCCGGTGGCATAGGTAATCGTCTCCACCAGATAGAAGAGGCTCAAGGCCGCCAACCGTGAGGCCAAGGCCGGCTGCCGGCGGCTCCAACCCCAGAAGCGTTGCACCGCCGTGGGCGGCCGGACCTCCAGCACTTCCCCGCGAGCAAATCGTTCCAGGTCATCGGTCAGCGCGGCGGCCGAGGCGTAGCGAGCGGGCGGCGTCTTCTCCAAGCACTTCAGGCAGATCAACTCCAGCCCCCGCGGAATCCGCGGATTGAGCGTCCGCGGCAGGACCGGATCGCCGCTCAAGACGTTCATGAGGGTGTCCAACGGCGTCTCGCCGTGAAAGGGCGGCTGCCCGGTCAGCAGCTCGTAGAGAATTGCCCCGAGGCTGTAGACATCGGTCGCCGGCCCGATTTCAGCATGACGACCCGATGCCTGCTCGGGGGCCATGTAGCTCGGCGTGCCGGCAATCACGCCGCTGGCGGTCATCTCCGCGTCTGGAGCAAAGACCTTGGCCAGGCCAAAGTCGCTCACGTAGGGCTGAAGCTCTTCGTCCAAGAGGATGTTCGACGGCTTGAGATCGCGGTGAACGATGCCTTGCTGGTGCAAGTGTTCGACCGCCCGGGCAACGGTTGCCACCAGCCGGACCGCGGTCGGCACATCCACCAGCCCCTGAGCGATTCGCTGGGCCAGGCTTGGCCCGTCGATGTACTCCATGGCAAAGAAGTCCTGGCCGTGGAGTTGCCCCACTTCGTGGATATGGACGATGTGGGAATGTCGCAGCCGGGCGGCGGCCTTGGCCTCGGCCTGAAAACGCCGGACCAAATCCGCCGAGGCCAGGTGGCTGGCCAGGATCATTTTCACCGCCACCGAGCGATCGAGCCCTTTCTGCCGCGCTTCGTAAACCACGCCCATCCCGCCGCGGCCGATCTCGCGAATCAATTCGTAGGGGCCGAAATCCCGCGGCAAATCGCCGCTCGGCGGGACCCAGCCTGAGGCCTCTCCGGACTCGGCGGCCGCGCGGTCGGGCGTTGGCGGCTCTTTTTCGGCCGGGCCGCGCGCCCGCGGATTTCGCGGTTCTGGTGGGGGCGCTAACACCTCCAGGGCCTCCAAGCAGTCCAAGGCCGAGGCCAGTTGCGGATATTCGCGCAGCAGCGCCTGGCGATCCGGCGCCCGTCCCGCCTGAAGGTCGTCGAGATAAGCGTCCAGTAGCGTCAATTCCTGCTGGTCGCGGGCGGGATCGCTCATGGCTGCTCGCCCTCCAACACCGTTTGCAGCCTGCGGATGGCTCGCATCCAGAGCATCTGCACGGCCGGCCGCGATCGCCCCATCCGTTGGGCCACTTCGTTGAACGAGAGCCGCTGGAGGTTGCGCAAGAGAATGACCTCTTGATAGTCGGAGGGGAGTTCGGCCACCGCGGCCGCCAACCGCAACTCGGTGTCAAGCCGCAAGACTTCTTGGCTGGGCGTGGCCTCGGGGGCGGCCGGCTCGGGCGCGCCGCGCGGAGCGCTATCGTTCGGGTCGCGAAACGGCACCTCACGGCCGGCCGCGCGTTTCGCCGTCCCGCGATAGCGGCGGACAAAGTCGGCCGCGTTGTGGTCCAGGATCTTCCGCAGCCAGGCCAACCATTCTTTCTCGGTGCAGCCATCGAAGCGCTCGAAATCGCGATAGGCCTCGAGCATCGTCTCCTGGACCAGGTCCGAGGCGTCGACCTTCCGCCGCAGCCAAGTCTCCACCTGCGATCGGGCGACCAGGCCCAAATAGGAGCGACACAAGGCAAACAGCCGCTCGCGGCAATCGCCGTCCCCCTGCCGAGCGCCCTGGAGCAAGTGTGAAAACCTCGAAGCATCGCCGCTGTCCATAGCGGCGAATATACCGCGCGGCGGCCGGAGGTGCCAAGCAGGCGTAACGTGTCATCCGGCGGCCAAAAGGGGACAGTCCCATTTTTGCGGCCTCCTGCCGCAAAAATCGGGACAGTCCCCCGCAAACGCTCAGCCCCGCGGATATTGCCGGCAATACTCGTACAGGGCCATGATGGCCGCGGTGGCCGCATTGTGGGCATACGGCCGGCCATAGACGGGAATCTCGATGAGGTGATCCGCCTGCTGCAGCACCGCCTCCTCGATTCCCGATCGCTCGTTGCCAATCACCAGCACTGCCTTGCGGGGAAAGTTGAACTCGAAGATCGAGGTCGAGTCGCCGGTCTGCTCGAGCGCGACAATCTGGTAATCCTCCTCGCCCAGCCGCTTGAGCACCGGCGGCAAGGTGCGATGCAATTCGATCTCCACACATTGGCCGGCGTCGCGCGCGATCTTGCCGATGACTTTGGCGTTTCCGCAGCAGATCATCCGCCGCAGGCCGCAACAGCCGGCTGCCCGCATGATCCGAGAAAGGTTCACGTGGCTCCGCATCGGCGGACAGGCCACGATCATTTCCCGCGGTCGATCCAGCGGCAAGGGAGGCTTGTGACGCTCTTGGAGGAACTCGGACATGCGGTGCCACTGGTTCGCAGAATTCGCAGAGGCGGTGAATTCTCGTGCTGTCGGCACTGCTGGTCCCCAGCAGTGGCACACGGCGCTACTGGACAAAAAACTGGGCCAAGCGTGGTCCGCCTGGTTGGGTATCCCATGCGGGACTGCCTGGCCCGTGTAGCGAATCATCGCTACGGTACCCGCATGCACGTCCTTGAACCAACGTGCACGCAAGTTGGAGATCAAACTCGTATTATACTCTACCGAGGATGCCTGGCGGTGAGAAGATCTGTTGTCTGTGATCCTGAACGCGGCGTTGTCTGTCATCCTGACGGGCACCGTGCAAAGCATGGTTGGCGAAGGATCTACCTGGCCACTCCCGCAGGCCAGATTCTTCGCTACGCTCAGAAGGACAGCGCTTCGCTCAGAAGGTCAGCTAGCCCGGGAACAGCCATTCCCGGCTTAATGCGTTTACGGCGATGACGGACCGCGGCGGATGAGGCCGGCCAGCTTGACCAACCCGTCGAATTGGCAAATCCGGAATGCTTTTCTCAAAATCCGCATTCTGCCTGGTGCTTAACCTCGACGAAAACTTCGCAGTTTGCCGATAGCCATCCTCAGGTGATCGCTCTGGCAACTTTCGTTTGTCCGACCGAACGCCACCACGGTTCCCTCCCCCCAGTCTCCTAACAGGCTCCCCATACACGAATATGATCAACACGCTGCCGTTGAATGATCGGGCATTTACCGCGCGGACGCGCGAGGTCGAGAGTGGTTCAATGACCGGCGTCGAACTTGCGACCATGGCCGACGAATTGATTGCCGAAGCTGCCAAGATCGGGGATTCGAATTCCCGGGGCACGCCCCCCTATAGCGGTCGCATCCTGATGCGGACCGCGCGGATGTGGGCGGCGGCGGGCGGTTCCGGTCGCCTCGATCTGGCCAGTGTGGCCGACGAATTGATTACTGAAGCAGTAAGAGTGGGCGCCTCGGACGTGCATGTTACCCCGTTTACCGATCGCGTGCTGATCCGAGCTCGGGTCGACGGGACGATGCTGAACGTCCTTGAGCTTCCGGTAGCCGCGGGAGTGCAGTTGATCCACCATTTCAAGGTCATGGCGGGCATGGACTCCACCCGGACCTTCAAACCCAGTGATGCCCGGCAAACCCGGCATGTGGACGGCCATGAGGTCCATCTGCGGTTGGCCTGTGCTCCCTGCGTGGCCGGCGAGAACCTGGCCATTCGCTTGCTCAGCAAGCAACGGCTCAAGCGGACCGTGAAAGATTTGGGGTTGTCCGACGCGGAGCGGGCCCCGATTGAAAAATGGTTAGCCGGCAGCTCGGGAATGTTGCTGGCCACCGGTCCCACCGGCAGCGGCAAGACGACCACCCTTTGTGCCCTGCTGCACGAGTTGAAGCTCACCGACCGCCGGGTGGTCACCATCGAAGATCCGGTCGAATACCAAATCGACGGAGTCTCGCAAATGCAGGTCGACGAGCGACACGGATTGACCTTCGCCGAAGGTTTGCGGGCGATGCTGCGGCTCGACGCGGATTATCTGCTGCTGGGCGAAATCCGCGATGCGGAAACCGCCCAAGTGGCTCTGGAGGCCAGCACGTCCGGGCGGATCCTGATGAGCACCTTGCACAGCCGGGACCCCTTCGGCGCAGTGACTGCCCTGCGCAACTGGGGCATGGCCGATCACGAGTTGGCCACCTGCCTGTCAATGGTGATTTCGCAGCGGCTGGTCCGCAAGCTGTGTCCCTATTGCCGCCGCCGCGGCACCCCTAGCGAAGCTACCGCCCAATGGTTGACGATGCTCGGACTGCCGGTGCCCAAGAACACCTGGCACCCGGCCGCGGGCGGCTGCCCGGAGTGCCACTCCATCGGCTATACCGGGCGCACGGGGGTCTTCGAGGTTTGGAGCCTGGATGAAGAGGCCTACCAGTTGATTCTCGACCATACCAACGAGCGGACGTTGCGGTCGGCCATGCTGGCCAAGGGACACCGGCCGCTGATCCTCGACGGCATGTCCTTGGCGGCCCAAGGGTTGATCAGTTTCGACGAGTTGCGGTGCCTGGGGAACTTCTATCTTCCCCCGGCGGACACGCCCGCGGCCAACCTGTTGCAGGAGATGCTGAGCGACCGGTCGGCGAACGTGAGCTTTCCGGCCGACGCGATCCTGTTCAACGCCCCGCGGGCGCCAGGGCTCGCGCCGGACCCGGCCAGCCCGGCCCTGGTACTCTGAGTCGGAGGCTCACATCGGGTTGGTCGGAAAGGTGGATTTCCAGTAGCCGTACAACCCCAGATAGTTCTTGGAAGCGCGCCCGACGTGCGGCCTCCGCCTCTCCAATGAGGCGTCCAAGGCGCCCAGAAACGACAGGAGTACGGCCTGGCTCGGCAATCGGCAGGTGACCGTGGGCGGGGCTTCGGCCCCAATGCCCACGGTGATTCCGCCCATGGCGGCCACCTCGGCGATGGCGTCGGCGTCGTTGGCGGCATCGCCGGCATACAAGAGAATATCGCTCACGGCCCCGAAATCGGCTAGGATCAGGCGGATGGCGGTGCCCTTGTTCCAGCCGTTGGCCGGGATGATTTCCCAGGCCTCGGGACCCTGCACGAGCCGCACCTGGCGGGCAAAATCCCGCATGGCCTCCGCCACCACCACCTGGAGTGAACCGAGCAATTGCTCGGGCAGTTGACGATAGTGGACGGTCAGGCTGAGGCGTTTCTTCTCCAGCCACGCCCCGTGGTGCATGGCCACGTCCTCGTCGAGGCGGGCGGCAAGCCGCTGCACGACCTCCCCCATTTGCTCGGCGTGCGGATGGACGATGCGGTGTCCGCGCAGGTCCAATTCCATCCCTCCGGTGCCCGCTAGATAAATGCCCGGCAATTGAACCAGCGACTTCAACTCGTCCAGCTCCCGTCCGCTGAGGATGCCGAGGTAGATGCCCGGCCGATCGGCCAAAGCGGCCAACCGCCGCCGGGTCTCGCCGTCGAGCACGGCCAGGGAAGGATGTGCCACGATGGGCGTCAAGGTGCCGTCGTAGTCGAACAACAGCACCAGCGAGCCGCCCTGACGATAAGCTTCGCACAAGTCGTCCAAGATCTCTCGCAAGACGGCGATCATAAGCTGGCTCCCACGGGTGATCGGGTATCGGCGAGCTTGCCGGCCTCCGTCAGCAGCCGGCCCGCCCAGCGGTAAACGTTGTGCTCGTCGATCCGCTTTCGCATGCGGGTCATGCGGCGTTGCTGCTCTTCGCCGGGCATGGTCAAGGCCGCGTAGAGCGCCTCGGCCAGCTCGTCGGTGGCGTAGGGATTGACCAGCAGGGCGTCGGTCAACTCGCGGGCCGCGCCGGTGAATCGCGAAAGGACCAGCACCCCCTGCCCATCTTCCCGTGCAGCCACGAACTCCTTGGCCACCAGGTTCATGCCGTCGTGCAACGAGCTGACTACGCATCCGGCGGCCATCCGGTACAAGCTGACTAATTGCTCCGGCTCAAAGTGCTGCTTGATGAACAGGATCGGTCGCCAGCCTCCCTGCGCATGACGCCGATTGATCTCGTTGGCGGAGGCTTCCAATTCCTCGCTAAGCCGGCGGTAGGCGGGGATGGCAACGCGGCTGGGAGCCCCCACCTGCACGAAACGGAAGGCGCCTCTCAACTCAGGATGCTGATACAGCAAGCGATCGACGGCGGCGAAGCGTTCGGGGATGCCTTTGGTGTAGTCAACGCGATCCACGCCGACCAGGATCCATTCGTCTCGCAGCCCGAGTCGACGCCGCAGCCGCCGCTCGGCATGAGCCGTGTCGGCCGGCAGATACGATCGCACCAACTCCGGGTCGATGCTGATCGGGACCGGCCGCACCCGCGTGGTGTGTCCGCCGCGAGTCACCGAAAAGTGCTCCCAGTCCACTTTGGCCTCCAGGGCGCGGTCCACTGTGTCCAGGAAGTTGTTGCAGTGGCGCTGGGTGTGGAAGCCCAGCAAGTCGTTGCCCAGCAAGCCGTCCAGGATCTCCTCTTGCCAGGGGCAGACGCCGAATACCTCGCGGTTCGGCCAGGGAATGTGCCAGAATTGCACGACCACCAGGTCGCTACGGGCGTCGCGGAGCATCCGCGGCAGAACCGCCAGGTGATAGTCTTGCACGAAGACCACCGCCGGCCCCGCCCCCACCTCGGCCAGGACCGCCTCGGCAAACTTGCCGTTGACCTGCACATACTGCCGCCAATCGTCGGAACTGAACCGCGGACGGGCGTAGACCATGTGGCATAGCGGCCAAAGGGCTTCGTTCGAGAAGCCGTAGTAGTAGCCTTGTTCTTCCTCCTGCCAGAGCCACACCCGCCGCAGGGTGTAGAGCGGGTCTTCCGGGGGCACGGCCACGCGATCCTGGTCGTCGGTCACCAGGCGATCCGCGTTGCCGCTGCCGTGGGCCACCCAAACCCCGCCGCAAGCCCGCATCACCGGGTCGAGCGCGGTAGCCACGCCGCTGGCCGGCCGCATACAGTGGATTTCACCGCCTTGCTCGACATGGATGTACGGCTCGCGGTTGGCGACCACCACCAGCTTCGCCTCGCCCAGTTGCTGGCGAACGGTGTCTTCCAGTCTCTCTTTAGTCCAGCCCATTTTGCGTTCCTTCGCCTTTCAGGTTTCTCTGGCTATTGGTAGGGTGCGACGGGCTCTTGACGCGGGAGCAATCGAGCCGGTTGCGGCCGGGCCGCTTGGAACGGCTGCTTATGGGCCGCGGCGCGGATCCGCTCCGCCAGCCGTTTCGGCCGTATGGGCTTCACCTGGTAGTCGTCGACCTTGAAGGGGGCCAGGTGATACAGCGGGCCCCAGTCGCGGCCACGGGTGAGCACGATGACCGGAACCAAGGGGACTGTTGGCTCCTCGTGCATCATGGCCAGAACGCCGTCGCCGCCGCCCCAGGGCAACGACGGCTCCAGCACCAGCACGTCCGGCGGCCACTCTCGAAGCCTGGCCACACATTCCAAGGCGGTGGTGGCGGCAGCCACCTGACAGCCGCGCCCCTCCAGGTATGCCCGATAATCATCGAGCAGACACTCGTCCGCGTCGGCCAGCAGCACGCGGAGCGACATCGCTGGCTCCTCCGCGGCTGGCCAAACAGGCTCTCGGCATTTCTCGCGGCCGGGGATCGGCGGCGCCACTTCGCCCCGATACACGCCAAGCTCGCGAGGGGCGGATACGCCCAACCGCACCCGCTTGCCTTGAACATCCAGCACGGTAATGGTCAGTCCGCAATCCGGCACAGTAATCTCCTCGTGTTCCTTACGGGTCAGAATTAGCATCACCGTGGCTCCCCTTAGGCCGCAAAGGGCATTGCGCGACGGTTGGACACCGCTGGTTCCAGGGAACCCGGAAGCGCCATCACATACTCATCCATCCATCGTCCGTCCACGGCTTTGAAGCTGCGAAAGGCCGTAAAGCCAAGGTGCTCATAGAACGATGCCATAGTCTTGTCGTTGGCGGCCAGATGGATGCAGAGCCGGGTCATCTGTTCGTGTCGAGCCGCGGCCGCCAATGCCTGGATCAACGCCTTGCCATGGCCCTGCCTCCGCAATCGAGGCTGAACGGCAATCGTGACCAACTCATAGCCGGCCGCGACGGAAACAGTGCGGTTATCAGGCAGCCGCCTGAGGCCGCGCAATTCCCGGAGCAACCGCGGCAACTGGACCGGGCGGCGAACCAGACAGACCGAAGCGGCGGTCAACAGGTGAGATCGGTCGGAGGCGACCTGCTGGCACAGGCTGGTGGGGTCCGATGCCCCCAGTACAAACCCTGCCAAGCTTCGATTGTGTTCGGACACCAACAACCGGCCTTGCCGCTGGCGCACCACGAAGCCGTAAAAGGTCTGCAGAAATGCTCGACTGGGCTCCGGCAGAGGAAAGTGCGGCAACGAGATCATCTGCAATTGGACGATGCAAGGCACATCGGTGGGCCGTGCGGGCCGCACCTGCGGGGCCGCTGCCGTCTCCCGCAACGGCTGTGCGCAGTCCAGTTTCTTGGCGAAGATCGATAACACGCAGGACTTTGCCGCAAGATCCGTGCCGTGCCGTCCAGGAGACGTATTTTTTCCACAACCGCCGGCCGCTCGCCGAGTTGCAAGGGCAGTTCCTCTTCAACCAATGCCCGTCCCTCGCTGGTGTCGAGAAAAGCGTCTGGCCACCAAGGTCAACTCTTTTCCCCACCGTGGCGGGTGGTAGGCCGGCTCCTCAATCGCTCTGTTGCGAACCCAACCTTATATGAGATAATCGGTTGGCGTTGGTGCGGCTGTCGGTGGCGGCAGGTCGGCATGCGGATTGCCTTCGCCAGCCCGGCGCAGAAGGGGACAGTCCCATTTTTGTGGCGACCACGCTGCCGCGACCAACCTTCGGTCGGTGCCCGCCCGCCACAAAAATCGGGACAGTCCCCAGCCGGCAACCGAGGTGAAATTGTGTGGAAAAAGGTGATTACGCCGACTGTCTGGGTCACTCTGGCGTGGATCGTGGGCAGCGCGGTCACCACCTACAACATCCACAGGCTCTCAGACACGTATACACGGGCACTGTCTGAGGATGTCACCACCATTCGGGCCGCTTGGGCCATGCAGGAGACCCTTTGGAGGCTTCAGTCCGTGGTCATGGAGGCGGAAGACAAAGATCGACAGGAAACCCGCATCGAAGCCAGCGAATTGGAGGCGGCCTTTGAGCAGCACCTGGCCGAGGCCGAAGAGACCTCGTTCACGCCCCCGGAGCAAGCCG
>JAJYGU010000112.1 GCA_021784975.1 Planctomycetota bacterium | reverse complement strand
AATGGGTCGGCCCGCACCGCATCCTGGCCGGCGGGACCGGCATTGGCCACCGGCCCGTTGCGGCGAGAATCCGGTCAGTACCGGCCCTTTCCCAACACTACGACCGGGATGGTCTTCAACAACAACGCAAAATCGTGCCGCAAGGACCGCGACCTGGCATAGCGAAGGTCCATGCGCACCCAATCGGCGAAGGAGGTCTCCAGATCGCCGCGGATCTGCCAAAAGCAGGTCAAGCCGGGGGTGATATCCAAACGCCCCCGCTGCCAACCGGCGCATTGAGCACTCTCGTCGCACGGCAGCGGACGCGGACCGACGAGACTCATGTCGCCGATCAGTACGTTCCACAGTTGGGGTAATTCATCCAGGCAGAACTTGCGCAAGACGCGACCCAGCAGGGTAACCCGCGGATCGCGGCGGATCTTGAAGGCCGGTCCATCCAGCTCGTTCAACGCCCTCAGCCGGGCCTTCTGCTGCTCGGCGCCGACCACCATGGTGCGAAACTTGAAAAGCACAAACGTCCGTCCGGCCCAGCCGGTGCGCGGCTGGCAGTACAGGGCCGGACCGCGGGAAGTCAGCCGGATGGCCGCCGCGATCAACAGCATTAACGGCATGAGCAGCATCAGCCCCACCGCCGAAACCGTCACGTCCAGGCATCGTTTGCTGAAGGCAATCCCTTCCGCAAACAGAGGCTCCATGGCGTGAACGGGCACCGACGAGTCTTCCACGAGCGGGCTGCCCCCCGCCAGCGAATCCGAGGGATAGCAGTAGACGGTGCACAGCGGCGGCCAGCGATCGGTGGGAAACACCCGGCAGACATCGTCCACCACCTTCATCGCTCCCGACAGGGGCGTACTCGGCAATACCGCGGCCACATGATCGGCGTCCAACCAGCCGAGGTCGTCCGTATATCGCAGCCGCCGCCTGAGGATCTTGACCAGGCTGACGAATGTCTCCTTGGCACTCTCTCCTTCCCGAGCCAGGAAGGTGACCAGGCAAAACGGGTCACCGTTGCGGTCGGTGCGCATCCGTTCGCGGCGGAGAATCTTGCGAATCCTCGCCGGTGAATGCAATCGCCGCAAGCCAGGATGCCGCGATCGTCGCGGTGGCTTCTGCCAAATCGCTTTCCAGGTTTGAAGCAGGCTTTGGTGCATCGCAAACCCCTCCCGACCGTAGGTCCCGATGGTTCGTCATCGCCTGGTAAAGCCGTTTGCCGGCCGGCAGCGTGAGGCCCGATTGAGCACAATCCCCAACAAGTGCAGATGGAGGCTCTCCATCCGCTGTTTGGCTTCCGCCGCTGCCGCGGCTGAGACGCGTCCCGCCGTCATCACCCAGACCACTCCATCCAACAAAGCTGCCAGGTGGCCGGGAAAGGCGGGACGGTTGACGGGCGGCAGGTCCCACACCAGAACATCAAATCCCGTGCGGACCGCCTCGAGTAGTCGGCTGCAAAGGGCTTCGTCCGCCTGCCAGAGCAAGCGAGGTCCCGGCCGACCGGCGGGCAGCAACGACAGGCTCGACTTGCCCACCCGCTGAATCGCCTCCTGCAAGCTGGCCCGCTCGGCAAGGATATCGCACAGCCCGGGCCGATCCTTCGACCGGTAGGCGCGGTGCAGTGCCGCCCGATCCGGGTTGGCATCCACCAGCAGCACTTTCTTGCCCTCGGCCGCGGCGGCATTGGCCAATCCCGAAGCCACCGAGCTTACGCCTTCCCGGCCCCGGCAACTGGTGACGCCGAGGGTCCGCAACAACGCCTTTGAGCCGTTCAGATGGGCAAAAATCGACTGGCAGTAGTCGGCCCCGGTGGGCCGACGCACCAGCCCGGCCGCCGCCTGCGTCTTGGGACGCGATCCGTTCGACCCGATCTCAAGGATTCCCATAGGTTTTCCCCGCAGTCAGTCGTTAATTGCCGACATTCAGCGGCTCTTGCTAACCCGGCCTCTCATGCCGCCGCATGAAAAACGGGATCACGGTTGGGCGGCGCCAGCCATCGTCTTTTCATGTAGGACGGGCAGCGCGCCGAGCACCGGCAGTCCGGTATGCGTCTCCACGTCCTGGGCGGCCAGCAAGGTGCGGTCGGACCACTCCAGGTAATAAGCCAAGGCGGCGGCCGCGCAGAGCCCTACCAGGGCGGCGACCGCCAGAAACCAAGGACGGGGAAACACCGGATCGAGCTCCAGGGTCGCCGGCTGAGCCACCCCGACGTTCGAGATCCGCTGCAGTTCCATGGTCTCGTCGAGCCGTGCCTGCTCGGCGGCCTGCGAGTACTTGCGGTAATTGTCGTCTTTCAAGTCGATCTCGCGTTGCAAGGTCCGTATGCGAAAGCTGGCGTCGTTGAAGGCCGACATCTGGCGGTGGATTTCGGCGATCTGCCGGTTGAGCGCCGCCGACTTGGACCGCAGCGACGCCAAGCGGGCATTTTCCCGCATCAGGTCAAGCTGGATTTGCCCGTAGCGGTAGCCCGGGCCGGTGGTCTTCTGGCCATGCGACCGCTCCTCGCGCGCGACCGCCTCCCGGGCCGCCCGCAGTTGCGCCCGGACATCCCGCAGTTCGCTGTACTGGTCGGTGTACTTGGCGGCCAACTCCTTCTCGCGGAGCACCAGGGTGTAGAGTTGATTCCGCATCAAATCGGTGCCGTAGTCATTGATGCCGGTGGTATTGCTGGTGACCTCCAACTCGGGCAGCGAGCCCAGTTGGGCGGTAAGGCCCTTGACCTGGGCCTCCGAAGCCGCTAGAGCGGCGGTCGTCTCCCGCAAGGCCACTTCGGATTGGCTCAGGTTGTCATCCAGGGCTTGCTGCCGCCCGTCGGTCGAAACCAAGGTCCGGCGGTTCATCAGATCGTGCAACTGCCCCTCCAGACCAGTCAACCCCTTGTTCAGCCGGCCGGCCTGCTCGGAAAGCACCTCGTGGCTGCGAGGAGTGCGATTCAAGCGGACGTGCTCGTCCAAGTACAGGTCCACCAGCTTGGCAACCACCGCCTGAGCGGTCTGCGGCGTGTAACCGCGGTAGGTCAACTCGACGACGTTGGCATGGGGAACGGCTTCCACCCGCAGTTTCCTGCTCAGCTTTTGAACCGCTCGCTCACGATCGTCGATCGCAAACGGATTCAGCGAATTGAGCCACCGTAAGCTCTGTTCGGCCCAAATCGGCAGCGCCGACTCGGCCGCCTCGCCGATCGGAGTGGGACCCAGCAGCGGCGCGGGGCCGAACGCGTCCACCACTTTTTCCAGTAGTCCACGACTCTGCAGGACCTCCGCTACCGAGTTGATTTCATTCTCGCGAGCCACGGGCTGGATAATGGTGGTCCCCTGGCCCAAGGTGGCAGTAGCATCGAGGGTGGAATTCTCTCGCCCCAGCCGAAGGAAAAGGATGCTCTCCGACTGGTAGTTCTTTTTGACTAACAGGATCCCGGCGGCCACGGCCACGATCGGCGCCAAGAAGACGAGCGCCATCTTCCAGCGATGGCGATAGGCAATCCGCCAGAGGTCGCGAATCGGCGGAATTGGTGTCTGGCGAACATTCTCCACCGGCGAAATGTCGAGCTCTAATCGTTGCCGCATGGCAGACACCTCCCTTAGTTCATTTGTAGTACTTAGGACCACCCGTCCGAAATGACCAGTGAGCTACTCAGTTTCTTTCCGATGGTGACTGCGATCGCGGATGCGCGATCTGCAATATTGTAGAAAACGGGTCAAGCGACGGGGGGCATTCGTAACGAGAGCCGGTACAACCCAGTCACTATAGTGCGGTCCTAACAGTCTAATTCAATCCCCTCACTTTAATGGCCAGCATAATGAAGCGACTTAGAAATGTCAACAAAATGGCTAGATTGGAAGACAAGATTTGCAGAGGAAGACCTGTTCCATTGCACCGTTTCTGCCAAATCTAACGGTTGTTTTCGATGTGCGACGTTTATTCTTGTTAACGCGCGTCTTTGGACGAGATTCACCATAGCTAAGAAGTAGGGCCTTGAGCGTGGCCTCGGCTTCCGCGCGGGAGCCGGAATTGAGCCGCGGCAGGATCCGATTGCTGAAGTCATTTATTGGCAAGATGTTGCGCCGATATATTTCCGAGACGCGACAGCGTTTGGCGCTGACAGGGAGGTTGGCGAATGTGGTGCTGGTGGAGGGATTCACGAAGCGCGCCCCGGGCCTTTCTTTTGTCGGCATTGGTAGGGTTGGCGACGTCGGTATCGACCGCCCAAGATACCCAAGCTACATCGTCCCCTGGCATCCCCCCACCGCAGGCCGAAACCCGAGAGCTTGCAGTCCAGCGGGCGTATGACCACCTCCGCGAAGGCTATCGGCTGGCGGAACGCCGGGCGGTCCACGCCGCACGGGTCGAGTTCGTTGCCGCGTTGCGGCTGCTGGCCAGAAGCCGGGACGGTGATCGCAGAGCGGAGTGCTCGCAGGCCTTGGAGAACGGGCTGCGAGGTCTGCACGACGCCGACCGTATTGCCCGACAGGAGTCGATCGAGGCCGTCCAGTCGCATTTGTTCCGTGTGCAACAGGCGTTGGCCTACAGTGTGGCTCACGAGCCCGTCGGATCGCTGGCACTGTCTGCCCTGGCCCGCGGCCAACTTGCCACTGCCGACGGGGACGACACACCCGATCCCCTGGCCTGTCCGAAAGCGGCTGCCTTGTATCAGGCGGCACTGGCCGTCGATCCGAGCAACGTGTTGGCGGCCAATGAATTGGGAGTGCTATTGGCCCGCTACGGTCGCATGGAGGATGCACAGAATGCTTTCCGACACGCGTTGGCGGTCTCGCCGCAGCCTGAATTGTGGGAAAACCTCGCCGTGGTCTACGCCAAGCTCGGACGGCTCGAATTGGCCGAGCGGGCGAAGGCCGAAGGCCAAAAGCTGTTTTCCGCGCGTCGCACTACCACGCTCGGCGATCCCACGCGGCCCAGCAGTTCGGTAACACCGGTTGCCTGGGTTGAACCCGCGGAGTTTATGCAGCGATCGCCTGCCTGGGACAAAGATGCCCCGCCCGCCCGTCCGGCGACGGCCGCCCAGCCAAGCTCCACAAACCCAGTGGCGGAATCGGCGCCGAAGACGGGCGAATCCCCGGCCAGATTCACTTTGCTGCCGAAATGGATTTCGGACTGCTTTACTAGATAAACTTGAAACCCGCCCTCGGCCGCCGCCCATGAAGGGATCGAGCTGAGGCAGCGGAACACGCTATCGCCAACGGGCATGGAGGCCTGTATGTGTGACCGGTTTCGTCGGGTCGCTCTCGCCGAATCGATTTGTCTTCCCGTTTGCACGCTGGTTTGGGTGTGGGTCGTCTCCGCCTGCGCCCTGAGCTATGCCGACAGTCCCGCCCCCGCCTTGGCATACGGCAATTCGTCCGGCATGGCGGAAATCGACGACGGATTCCAGGTAGAGTCGTTGCCGGAAGTGGCCGAGTCCACTGCGCCGCCGGCGGAATCGCGGCCGCAAGCGGCCAGTTCGTCGCCGCAAGCGGCAAAACCGTTGCCGCAAGCAGCGGATTCTCTCCCGCAGCCGGAACCGGTGCCGAACGAACCCGACGCCCCAAAGATCAGTTTTGTTTCCTCCGCCAGCAGCAACGTTTTTCCGGAACCGGCCAGCGATGCCAGTCCGGCCACTTCGGCGCGGCCGATGTCGACCTGGCAATCGTGCAGCCCCTCGTGCCGTTGCGGCGTCGCCTGCCCGCCGGCGGGCTGTTCGCGGGAGCCCGGCTGGCGCTCGCAGCAACTGATTCCCTGGCAGATGTTGGCCCATGGCGAGTACATCGGGCCGGCGCGGTCCGCCCATGTCCCGGTGTATCACCTGCGGGTGGACGACGTGGTGCGCTGCGTCTACGGCTTGACGGGAAATCCTTCGCCGCAGCCGTACCAGCTCGATGTGGGGGACGTGGTGAAGATCGAGGCCGTCAACCGGCCCGACTTGAATCGCGAGGCCCTGATTCAGCCCGATGGCGCCCTGACTTTGCCGCTGATCGGCACGGTCCCGGCCGCCAGCCACACGCTGGCCGAGCTCCGCGACGACGTGGAAAACCGTTACAAGCAGTTTGTCAAGGAACCGCAGATCAGCATCACACCCGTCAAAGTCAATACCCGCGTGGAAGAGCTCCGCTTGTCGGTCGACCAGCGCTACGGCCGCGGGGGACAAGGGGTCATCATCCGCATCAATCCGGCCGGGACCATCCAGTTGCCGGCCATCGGCTCGGTGCCGGCCCAAGGGCTGACCCTCGACGAGTTGAAATCGGAGATTGAAGCTCGCTATAATCGCCGCTTCTACGGGGTCGAGGTGACGCCCATTCTCGAAGATCGGGCCCCGCGCTACGTCTACGTGGTCGGCGAAGTGAAGAACCCCGGCCGATTCAGCCTGGAAGGCCCGACCACCGCCATGCAGGCCATCGCCTTAGCGGGCGGTTGGAACGTCGGCGCCAATGTGAGGAACGTGGTAGTCTTTCGCCGCGACGAAAACTGGTGCCTGATGGCCACCCAGTTGGACCTGCGGCCGGGCCTCTACGGCAAGCGGCCCTGCCCAACCGACGAAATCTGGCTCCGTGACTCGGACCTGGTGCTGGTGCCCAAGAGTAAGATCCTGATCAGGGACGAGTGGATTCAGCTCTTCTTCACCCGCGGGCTGTACGGCATAGTGCCCTTCAATGTCACCGCGTACACCGGCTTATCGACACTATAGCCGGCGAACGGCGTCCTCAGGGTCAAAGACACTGACCCGAATCGTTAGCGAGGGCGAGCCATATTCGCTCGCTTTGCGTCTCTGGATCGCGCTTTGGGTTGGTACTGCTTGCTTGCGTCGCGGGGTGGCGCAGCTCGCTTTTCTTCCTTGCTCCCGCGGGCTAAAATGCGGTCACCTGCGGCACTGGATCAATTGCCCCCCAAAGGAAGAAATGCCATGAAACCGCGATCTGTCCCGGCGATTATCTTGTCCGTCGCAGTGTCTGCCGCGATTGCCGCTTGGAGCCAGGCCAAGGCCGAGGTTCGCGCCTGGCAGGGAACCGTCACCATCCCCACGTACGCGTGGCAGGAGGACGTCAACCCGCAGTTCTGGGCCTTGCAGGGCGGGGCGAAGCTGTCGGTCACCGTCCGCGACTCGATCATCTACCCCTACGTCATGCAGGACCACCTCTCCCGCCGCAAGGTCGATCGCACCTACAAGGCGCTGTTTCTGGAAAATGAGTATCTGAAGATCACCTGTCTGCCGGAGTTGGGCGGGCGGCTGCACTCGGTCCTCGACAAGACCCAGGGCAAGGAGATGTTCCACCTCAACCAGGTGATTAAGCCGGGCATGATCGCCATGCGCGGGGCGTGGATCTCGGGCGGCGTCGAATGGAACGCCGGACCGCACGGCCACACGGTGACCATTCTCTCCCCGGTGGACGCGATCGTCGGCAAGAGCCCCGACGGATCGGGCTACCTGGAGATCAGCGACCTGGAGCAGATCTTCCGCACCCGCTGGACGGCCCGCGTGACCTTGCACCCCGGCCGGGCGTATCTCGACGAGCAAATCCGCTTGGAAAACCCCAACGACGGCACGCACCCGTATTACTTCTGGAATTGCACCGCCTTTCCCAACCGTCCGGCCACCCGGTTCATTTTCCCGATGAGCCTGGGCACGGACCACAACGCCCGCGAGTTCTTTCGCTGGCCGGTGGACAAGGGGCGGGATCTCTCGTGGCTGAAGAACTACCCGAAATACTCGTCGATTTTCGCCGTCCACTGCACGCACGACTTCTTCGGGGCCTACGACGGCGAGGCCGATCGGGGCGTCGTCCAAGCGGCCGATCACCACGAATTGGGCGGCAAGAAGGCCTGGACCTGGGGCGAGTGGGAGTTCGGCAAAGTGGCCCAAAAGAACCTCACTGACACCGACGGGCCGTATATCGAGGTGCAGAGCGGGCCGCTGCCAACGCAGTCGGATTACGGCATGTTGGCCCCGCGCGACGTGGTGCAGTGGCAGGAATGGTGGTATCCGGTGCACGGATTGGGAAACGGCTTCGAGTATGCCACCCGCGACCTGGCCGCTCAGACGTTGCGGCGCGACGGGCGGTTGGAATTGCGGCTCTTGGCCACGGCGCGGTTTCCCCGGGCGAAGTGCGTGGTCGCCCAGGAGGGCCACACGGTGCTGAGCAACGTCGATTTGACGCCCAACGAGCCGGCCGTGTTGCCGTTGAGCCAGGATCCCGGAAAACCGGTCGATATCACGGTCACCAGCAAAGAAGGACGCCTGCTTGCCCGCTACACCTCCCCGCTGCCGATCCCCAAGGTCGAACCGCCCGATCCGGCCAGGTTCGTGGAAAAGCCCGACGATCAGTTGAGCGTCGAGGAGCTTTTCTTGAAGGGGCGGAAGGCCGATCGCGGCACCGAGCGGCGTACGGCGCGGAGCTATTATGAAAAGGCATTGGCCCGCGACCCCGGCCACGTGGATTCGCTGTTGGGCGTGGCCGTGCTCGACTTCGAGGCCGGCTTGTATGCCCAGGCGAGCAAGCAACTCCAAAAAGCCCTCGATCGCGACAGCGACCGCGGCCTGGCTTGGTACTATTTGGGCCTCTGCAACCTGCGGCTGGGCAATCTTTCTGAGGCGTTGCGTTGCGGCTACCGCGCCGCCCGCTCATTCGGCACGGTCTCGCTGGGTTACGATCTGGCTGGCCGGGCGGCCTTCCGCCAGGGCGATCGGGCCGGCGCAGCGGCGGCCTTCGCCAAGGCAGTGACGGCCGACGGTTGCGATCGAACGGCCGCCGACCATCTCTTGCTGGCCTTGCAGGGCTCGCGCCAAACCGAGTTGGCCCGCAAGCGATTCCAGGAGAACCCGACGGCCCTGGTGCCGCGGGCAGTCCTTTTCTTGCAGAATCAACCGGCGAGCAGGCGGTTCAGCTCGGAGACGCGGTCCTTCCTCGGCGACGACGAGTTTGAAATGTTGGAAACGAGCCTCACCTTTGCCGAATGCGGGTTGATCCGCGAGGCGGAGGCGATTGCGCGGGCCTGCCTGGATGCCGAGCCGGCGTCCCAGCGGAGTTTTTTGCCGTTCTACTATCTGGCGTGGTACGCCTCGCAGCGCGGCCAAGCGGCCGCCGCTCGGGAGTATCTTGAACAGGCGGCCCAAACGCACAAGGATCGGGTGTTTGCCTCACGGCCGGAAGAGGTCCAAATCCTCCGCTATGCGGTCCGTGAGAACCCGAAGGACGCCCAGGCGCATCTACAGCTTGGTTGCTTGTTGGCGAATCTGGGCCGGGTGGAGGAAGCGGTTCGGCAGTGGGAAAAGGCCGCCGCGTTGGATGCCCAGTTGAGTATTGCCTGGCGCAACCTCGGCCTGGCGGCGGCGGCCAAGAACGACTTGCCAAAGGCCGAATCGCTCTATCGCAAGGCCATCGCCGCCCGGCCCGGCGACCAGACGCTCTATCGCGACCTGGCCGATATACTCATTTCCGCCGGCAAACGCGACGAGGCCATTGGGCTCCTGGAGACCATGCCGGTCAAAGGCATGCGCCGGGCGGAGATTATTGTCATGCTCGCCAAGGCATATCGGGACGAGCACCGCGACGCGGACTGCATCAAGCTGCTGGAATCGACACCGTACTTCGTCAACTGGGAGGGGCAGGACGTGACCTGGCGACTTTATAACCAGGCACACATCGCCCGCGGCCGCCAGTTCCTCGACCGAGGCGACGCCCGGGCGGCCCTGGCCGACTTTGAAGCCGCCCTGCGCTACCCGGCCAACTTGAACGTGGGTCGCTCCGACAAGCCCGAGGAGGCCCCGGCCCAATACTGGCGCGGCAAAGCCCTCCAATCGCTTGGCCGCGGCGACGCTGCCCGGGCCGCCTGGCAGGCCGGCGCCCAGGGCGCCGACGTGCCCGGAACGCAGAACGAGTATCGCCAAAAGTGCCGCGAAGCATTGGGCCAAGGCGCGTCCGGCACGAAGAAGGCCAAAGGGTGAGGGGGCGGGAACACTGATTTTCACTGATCTTCGCTAATTACGTGTATAGGCGGCGATCAGCGGAGATTAGTGTTCTGGTAGGATAGTCGGCCGGCAGTCTCGCCGTTTTGCAACCGCCGTATAAAGATTCTAGCCATTACTCTGACACCAACAGGATAGTCTTGCACGATGAGTTGTCTTCCCAGACTGTCAGTCGCGGTACTGCGACTGCGGGCGTGCGTTCGTCTGAGCCCGCGAGTTGCGATGGCGTTGCTAAGCGTGCTCGCCGCCGGTGGCGTAGCGTTGGCCGCGGAGGCCCCGAGTTGGCCT